>JBCDCL010000017.1:0-14197 GCA_039182175.1 Planctomycetota bacterium | reverse complement strand
CTTATCCGCTGCCTCGCCTACCCAAGATGGGTAGCAACTGCGAAAGCTCCAGAGCAATGACAACCGATTCTTACCAAAGTGAACTCCGCCCCGAAGCTAGCGACACGGGCTGGGATGCGGTCCCCGAAGGCGAACTCGGCGCCATGGTGGGCAAGCTCCATGCTCGCGAGCGGAGCCGTCAGGCACGAGCGACCGCCAAGATTGCCGGCGCCGTCACCCTGGGTGTGGCGCTGCTAGTGGTGAGCGTTGGCCTGCTCCAGGGCCCCGGCGCCATGTCTTGCTCCGACTGCATGATCAACTTCGAGGCCTTCCATCAGCACGTAACGCTCCAGCAAGCGATGGACGACCAAACTGCCCAGCGGATAGAGCAACACTTTGCGTCGTGTGCTCTCTGCACCAACAAGTTCGAGCAGACCTACCCTGGCGTCCTCTCCAATGCCGGCATTACGCTGGCGACGCTTTCGGGCGGACTCGCACCGCTGCTGTTGCTGGCTTCGTGGCGCCGGCGTGATCGTTAACGCCCGATCACGTTAGCGACCGCCAGAGCCACCTGCCGGTGGGCCACTACTTCGGCCGCTGCCACTTCCAGGAGCAGGTTGCCATCCGCGGAGCGATTCCCGCCCGCCACTGCCGGCATCGACCGGCGGCGGAGCGTTGGCAGGCCCTCGTTCGTTTTGCACTGCGCCGCCTTGCGCGGCGCCAGCTTGCACCGCCGTCGGCAAGTAGCGATTCGGCTGGGCGAGAAACGCCTGTTGCTGCTGGAGGCCGATGAATTGGTAACGCATGCCGTTGTAAACGACTGTCAGATCGGCAACGCCTGCGATTCTTTGATTGCGATCGACCAGCGACACGACGCAGTCGCCACCTAGGGCAAGATCGGCCATCGCGAAACGCGTCGGGCTTTGCTTGAAGGTCTGCTGCTGTTGTGGCGACCCAACGAAGTAAAGTCGGCCGCCATGTCGGATGCCCGAGGCCAAGTCGCCCGGCAGACGCTGCCCCGTTTGGACGAAGCGGACCGGATTGTCTCCGCCAAGCGCGGGAGCATACTTCACCGGCCGAGCACGGAAGATTTGCATCCGCCGGGCATCGGGAAATCGATACGCCTTGCCATCGAAGACGGCAGTGAAGTTCGGATCGCCGGCTACCCACTCGTTGTCGTCAAGCAGACAGACGGGGCAGTAGCCGCGGAGGGCCAGCTCGCCTTCGATCCGGGCGCCGGAGCCTTGGAAACCAAAACCGGCAGGTGGCGTCTGCGGACGATCAGCCGAGCCACTACCGCCGGGCGGCGAATAGCGGCCGGCGCCGCTCTGTCCGATTGCCAGCGAACCTGCGAGTCCGAGGCCGAGCCCAGCAGTAAGCAGAATGACGTTCGGCCGCGATGCCAGTTTGTGAGAGCGATCTCTCATTTCGTCGTGGTCTCTCTATCCGAGGAGGCGGACCGGCGAGACGCTACGAAACCGCAACGAGCGACCGGCGGCAGAGCAGCAGGAAAGGAGGCAACCTGCTACAGGTTGGGGTGGGGGGAACGCCGCCGGTCGCCCCGTGGTGCGGTAGACGCATTGTGGGGACCGGCAGCATTTCGTTCTGTGCAAGGGAATACCAACGCGGAGTTCTGGTTGCAGATTATCGATGCGTTGTTCGCGTTCGAATCGAAGTTAAGCAGGTTCGGGACGGGGCGTTCGCCTTCGTCGCCATTGCCATTCGCCTGCGAGCAATAGCAACCATGGTCCGAACTCGAACCAAACCACGACGAAGTAAAAATAGTAGGCGCCACCATACGAAGTGCCGAGTACGCCCTCGGCGGGCCACACTTCGGGATGATGATAAAGCAGCCAGAAGCGCAAGTAGTACATCAAGCAGCACGCCGCCAGCAATGCCCAAGCCCGCGAGCGAGCAAACGGCAGCAGCGGCACGGCCCAGCACCAGTACCAGGGATTCTGCGTGGGGGCGAGTAACCAAAACCAAGCCAGCGTCAAAAAGGCAGCCCACGGTATATCAATATCCTTGGCGTCCGGACGCGACGCCTTCCATGCACACACCAGGGCGATCAAACCAAACGCCAACAAAGTGAGTAGCCTTGCTAGCAGGAACGACGCTTGGGTCGAGGTCAACTCAGCGGCGCGTGGCCAAAACAGTCCAAGCGTCGCTTGCCAAGCGCTTACGATGATGCTCGAGACGATGTCGGGCACGAAGACAAACCACGGTCGCTTTTGCGGCGGCACATCTGCCTGCGGCCGGAGGTTTTCGACTACCACGAGGAAGAACAAATCGTTGATCTCCCAGCGGCTGAGAAAGGCGGCAATGCCAGCCGTCTTGATGGTGGCCTGCTCGTCGTCGGGCGGGGGGGGGAATCGCCTTGTCGGCAGCGGCGGCGGCAGCGACTGCGGGCTTCGGCGATGACGGCGACGAGCCCGTGAACATCAGCGCGAGTAATGTCCAACTCGCGACGGCGATAATCGCCCCGCCGGCAACGGCTTGCAGCAAGCCGACTCGCCGCCACCATACCAGCACAAGCAGCGGCGCCAGGATGATCGGAAACAGCTTGGCGCCGACGCCCAAGGCAACCGCCATCGCACTCCCAGCGATTACTTTCATACGACCGAGCCCGGCGCTGGCCTGCACGGATCGAACAGCCTAAGCAACCGCCAAGATTGCAAAGAACGTGGCGATCGAATCGAGATGCCCACTGCCGGCAATCTCTTTCATCACCAGAGGGCACCAACCGTACGCCAGCGCGTGGCCCGCGTGCTTGCCAGTAATCTTCAGTAGCCAAACGACAACCAGCAGCGTCGCGAAGTCGAAACCAACGAGCCATCCTTTGAGCCACGCCAAGTGTCCGGTGGCTGTGGAGAAGGGCGACGTGAGCGACGCCGCTGCAAACACGGCTTGGCTGACGGGGGGGTAGGGCGAGGGGAGTTCACCGTAGTGGATCGTCCGCAGGACCGTCTCGTACTCGGGCGCCTCGCGGGTGGCAAACTCGACCATCGCCAGCAGCCGATCGGTTTCTAGGTAGTCGACGTTAGCTTGGGCAAGGTCAATCGCCTCGACCACTTTGGCCGGTGGGTACTCGTACGGATCCCACCCTTGGCTCACCACCGCCCCGTCCCACAGATAGCGGTAGATGTCGATCTCTTGAAAGGGCGCCGTCGGCAGCAGAATGGCTCGCCACAGCAGCGATGTGCCCAGCAGCCAGAAGAGCAGTAGCTTAGACGCCCGGGCGTGAGTCGCCGTCCACCATGCCAAGAAGTAAGGCACGAACGCCGCGGCGTAGACGCCGATCACGAGCAGGATTGGGCGGTCGACGCCATCCGTCGCAAGCGTGTGGTACTGACTTAGCCACGCCAGCCACAGATAGAAGACGAGCGACAGAATGGTTGCCCCGCCCAACGCAGGAATGACCCACGCACGCTGGTCCTCAGACGATGCGGCGTTCGACGCGGTTGCTGACTTTGCAGAATGCTTCGCCATTATACCGCGGCGCCTTTCTGCTCTGCTGGTTGCCTCGTCGATCGGTCGAACAGTCCGTAGCGGGCGACCGTCCACAAGATTTTTGTTCCCGCTCGCACCGTGCCGCTGACGGTGCCGCTAATCTTGCTAACGCCAACACGCCGGCGGTAACGGACGGGAATCTCCTGCACACGCAGGCCATGCTGGACCGCTTTGATCTGCATTTCGATCGTCCAGCCGAAGTTGGTATCGACCATGCCGATTTGATTGAGCGCGTCGATGCGGATCGCGCGGAAGGGGCCAAGGTCGGTGTAGCGGGCGCCGAACAGAAGCCGCATCAGAAAACAGGCCAAGCGGTTGCCCCAGACACTTTGCGGCGGCATGGCGCCCCGCTCGCGATCGCCCGCCAGGCGAGAACCCAGCACCAGATCGGCCTCGCCAGCGAAGAGGGGCGCCACCAGCATGGGCAATTCTTCCGGGTGGTCGCTGTAGTCCCCGTCGAGAAAGACAATCACCTCGGGCGGCGTCTCGCTCGTTGCCTGCAGCTCTTTCACAGCCCGAATGCCAGCCAAACAGGCCGAGCCGTAGCCGCGTCGCGGCTCCTCTATGACCGTGGCGCCGCACTCCGTGGCAACCTGGGCGGTGGCGTCGGTCGAATTGTTATCGACCACAACTACGTGTCCCACCGCGGGCAGATCGCCAAGCACCAGCGGCAGCGACGCTTCCTCGTTGAACGCCGGGACGATCACCGCGATTCGTGCCACGTCGGCAGCAGGCAACGTGGCGTCGGCGGTGGGTGAAGGCATAACAGCGGGTGGGCGGCAGTTTGCATGGTCAGCGGCGAAGTGCTCGCCCTCGCGAGAATACCGCATCGCTGCCGCTACCTCTATTGGCTGCCAAGGGCGGCTGAACCTGCTTTTGGCGACTGGGTAAGCCAACTCACGCTAGCTAGACTGGCCGGCATGTCCGCGACCCTGCCAGCCGCCAATTCTCGCTACGCCATCGTCACCGGCGGCGGTTCGGGTATCGGTCGAGCGATTTGCTTGCGGTTGGTAGCCCAGGGCTGGCACGTGGCGATCGTCGATTGCAATCCGGCTGCCGCCGACGAAACGCTGAGCATGTTCCCCGCTGCCGGCGACTCACTCGCACTCGAAATAGATGTTGCCGACGCCGACGCGTGGCAGCAACTTCTATTCGACTTGCAAGCCCGCTGGCCACGGCTCGACCTGTTGGTGAATAACGCGGGCGTGCTGGTCGGCGGCGAGTTGGCGGCGTGTGAGGCGAGCGAACTACGCCGCCTCATCGAAGTAAACCTCGTCGGTACGCTACTCGGTTGCCGGGCAGTGATTCCTTGGCTGGTTGAATCGACGCAGGCAACGCAGAGTGTCACCAGCGACCTTTCGTCCTCGCAACCTCGCCGCGGCATCATCAATACCGCATCGATTTTTGCGACCGTCGCCCCGCCCGGCTTTTCGATCTACAACGCCACCAAGGCAGGCGTCGTGGCGGCATCGGAGTCGCTACGCGGGGAACTCGCCCCGCAGGGGCTTAACGTTACTGTGACGCTCCCCGGTGCGGTGGGGACGGGGCTGTTTCGCTCCGCTCGGTTTTCGACGCCAACCTTCGGCGAGGCCGCCCAGCGTTTTGTCAGCCAAGCAGAATTGACGCCCGACGCGGTTGCCGAGGCGACGTTGCGTGCCGCGGCTGCGGGCCAAGCCGTGGCGGTCATTGGCCGGCGAGCAAAACGCTTTGCATGGCTGAAGCGGTGGCTGCCAACGCTCACGCGCCATCTTGTGGTCAAGCAAGCACGCCGCGAGTTGGGCATACCGGCCCCGCGACCATCCGAGTCGCCCGCCGAAATCTCGGCAGCAACCAAGCCAGCCGAAGCGTCCGTCCGCTGACAAGCTTTCTGCGATGGCAAGCTTTCTGAGATAGGCTTTCCGCGAAGGGCTTCCTGATCGCCAGGCGATGGGGCAAAATCGACGGCGTTATGCTCCACCTCCAAGCAACTACCGATGCTCGCTGGTTTGCCCAGGTTGACGCGCACCTCGACGAGGTGCTGATCGACCACGCCCATTGCGAGAAAAAAGCGGCCGGCACCGCCCTCAATCTGATTTTCGCCTATGTGGAGAACGCCGAACTCTGCCGTGAGATGACCGAGATCGTCAACGAAGAACTCGAACATTTCCACATGGTGCTCGACCTGCTAGCAGAGCGGGGCGTCCCGTTTCGCCGGCTAAAACCGAGTGCCTACGGGCGGAAACTGAACGATTTGGTCCGCAAACAAGAGCCGCAGCGGGCTGTCGATCGGCTGTTGGTCGCGGGGCTGATTGAGGCCCGTTCTTGCGAAAGATTCCAAGCTTTGGCCGACCACGTCGAAGATCAGAAGCTGGCGGACTTTTACCGGAGTTTGTTCGAGTCCGAGGCCCGGCATCACTCGACCTACACCCGCTTGGCTCGCCATTTTGCCGACGATGCGGAGGTTACCAGCCGACTGGACGAGCTGGCGGCCGCCGAGGCGGAAATCATCAACGAGGGCGAGGCGTTGCCCCGCATGCACAGCTAACGGGCACGCCAAGCTGACCGCTGCACCTAGCTGACAGGTCGAACACAGCCCGCTATGCTGATAGGCCCCCCGAGCAAAGTACCGCTGGTGTCACGTCGCCGGCGTCTTCATGCAATCTGAACCGAAGTTTAACCTTCCGCTCGCGTCTGGCTCACGCTTCCCTAACCGTAATTCCCGATACTGCTGACGTCGTCGCCCGCGAATCCGTCGAGGCCATGCGGCCCAGCGACGCGAATGAGGTCATTGCCCGCCAACTGGCGCATCAGTGGCCCCCGGCAACGCCCACCAGCAGAAACCACGTTCGCCAAACCCAAGCAAGGTAGCTGCGATGATCCAATTTCAGGGAAGGACCGATCATCTGCCCAAGCAACGTGTCGTCCGCTCGCTGTTTGTCAGCGATGTGCATCTGGGTTGTAAACACTCGCAGGCGGAAGAATTTCTCGAGCTGCTCGAGCAATACGAGCCGCAGCATCTGTACATCGTTGGCGACTTTATCGATGGCTGGAAGCTGAAGCGGCGGTGGCGATGGCTGCCCGTCTACGACCAGATCCTCCGGCGATTGATGACGCTGCGTCGATCGGGGACGCAGATTTACTACACGCCAGGCAACCACGACGCCTTCTTGCGGGGCTTTCTCGCTAACTTTGGCGTCGTGGAAATCAAAGATTGCTTCGTTCACACCGCGGCCGACGGCCGGCGATTTTTGGTCACCCATGGCGATCAGTTCGACCGCGTGGAACAAGGCATGCCTTGGCTATCGCTCGTGGCGTCGTACGGCTACGACGTACTACTTTCGACCAACCGGCTGGTCAATCGTCTGCGTCGCAAAAAGCACGATCCGTACGCCTTCTGCGGCGCCATCAAGCGGAGCGTCAAACGACTAGTGACGCACGTTAGCGAGTTCGAAGACTTGCTGATCACCAATGCGACCCAGGCTCGCTGCGATGGCATCATTTGCGGGCACATTCACGCCCCGCGAATCGTCGAAGTCGGCAAGCTGGCCTACTGCAACACGGGCGACTGGGTCGAAAACTGCTCGGCTTTGGTCGAGTACGAGGAGGGCGACTTCGAGTTGATCCGCCGCGATGGGCGCCTCATCGACCGCCTGGCCGCCTCGCCGCGTGATCTGCAGCAGCCGGCGGCGCCCAGTCGGCCGTTGGTGGCAGACCAAGACCACGCCGCCCTGGTTGGTTAGGGCCGCCTCGTTGGTAAGGGCGCTGGGTTGGCTAGGCGTGCATCCCCGCATTGTCGACGCAGCCGCTCGAACTTGCCCCGCCGGCGGCCCAGCGTTTAGCCTCGCCGGCGGTCCTGGGTTTTGCCTCGCAAGGGGCTCAAGCCGACGAAAGGCACTTGCTAAACTGCCCCGGCATCTGCTCCAATTTAGCAGGAACAAGCTTTCCCGGGCTTCCTACCCGCCCCGGAATGCCGTGTCGGTAAGTGCCTCGTTACAGGCGGCCCGCCCGATGCGTCAGCTGCGCGTCCGGCGGAGGTCGCCAGCAATCGCAGCAGGCCATGCGACGCAGGACAGCAGCGTCTGTAGCGAGTACTGAATTGGCGTCGCTAGGTTTGCAGCAACAAGTAGGATAACCAGCCATCCGCGGGTGGCCACGTGTACCTGCGACTCGCAGAAGGATCAGGAGCCTTTATGCTGGCCACTCACCTCAGCAGGGCCTTCTTCAAGCTTTGTCACGGCAACCATCTGGTTTACAACACCTGTTGGGAAGACCCGCGGCTTGATCGCCAAGCACTAGAACTCGGACCAACCGACCGCGTGCTGGTGATCACTTCTGCTGGCTGCAACGCGCTCGACTACGCCCTCGACGAGCCCGAGCGGATCGACACCGTCGACGTCAATCCGCGTCAAAATGCACTGCTCGATCTCAAGAAGGCGGCGATCCGTCAACTTGATTACGACGAGTTCTTCGCGCTGTTCGGTCGCGGCGTCGCTAGTGACTGGGCGAGCGACTACGCCCGGCTGCGTGGCGAGTTGCCCCCGGCTTCGCAAGAGTACTGGGACAAGTACGGCAAGTTCTTTCTGGGCGAAGGCCGCCGCGACAGTTTTTACTTCCGCGGCTCGGCAGGTCTGTTTGCGTGGTTCATCAACGGTTACATCAATCGCTACGCCAAGATTCGCCCCGAGATTGAGCAGCTACTCGCCGCCAAAACGATCGAAGAACAGCAAGAGATTTACCACAAAGCGGTCAAACCTGCGTTTTGGGGACCGTGGATCAAATGGTTCCTCAAGCGTGACGCCACGCTATCGCTATTGGGCGTCCCACGAGCACAGCGGCAGCAGCTGGAACGGTACTACCCAGGCGGCATTGCGAAGTTTATCGAAGACAGCCTCGACACCGTCTTTAGCGAACTGCCAATCAAGGACAACTATTTCTGGCGGGTCTATCTCACGGGCGAATACACCCCCGAGTGCTGCCCCAACTACCTCAAGCCCGAGTCCTTCGCCCGGCTCAAGGCAGGGCTGGTCGACCGCGTTAATACGCACACGACGACCATCCTCGACCATCTTCAAGCAGGTGAGCAGAAGTACTCGCACTTCATCCTACTCGACCACATGGACTGGATGGCCGAGAACATGGCCGATGTGCTGGCGACGCAGTGGCAGGCGATTGTAGATCGCTCCGACGAAGGCGCCAAAGTCCTGTGGCGTAGTGCTGCCATGGTCTGCGAGTTTGTCGATCCGATCACCGTGACCACCGGTGGCCAGCAGCATAAGCTGGGTCAGCTGCTCGAGTACGATCAGGACCAAGCCGAAGCTTTGCACAAGCTAGACCGGGTGCACACTTACTGCAGCTTCTACATCGCCAAGTTGCACCACGCACCGTTTGCTTCCCCGACTGCCGCTTCTACCGCCACGGCGCACACCGACGCCAACCCTCAAACTGCCCCAAGCGATGCCCGCGCTGAGTCATCTCAAGACCCTGTATCACCTGACGCTCTCGCCCATACGCGGTGAGACGCACCAGCAGCGACTCGACAGCTTCTACGGTGGCCAGGCAGAGCACTACGACGCCACGCGGAAGAAGATGCTGCACGGGCGGGAAGAGCTATTCGCTTCGCTCCCGGTCGGTGGCGATTGGATCGACCTCGGCTCTGGCACGGGTCGCAATGCCGACCTGTTTGGCGATCGGCTTGCCGAGTTCAACAGCGTCCGCCTGGTCGACCTCTCCGAGTCGCTCCTCGCCATCGCAGGCAAACGGATCGAAGCCAATGGTTGGTCAAACGCCACGGCTGTGCATGCCGACGTCACGCAGCTCGACTTGCCCGACGATTCGGTCGATTTGGTGACGTTCACTTACTCGCTGACGATGATCCCCGATTGGTTCGCCGCCATTGCCGAGGCCTATCGGGTGCTCAAGCCAGGCGGCACGCTCGGTGTGGTCGACTTCTACATCGCCCGCAAGTATCCCGCCGACGGCCGGTCGAAGCACTCGTTCTTCACACGCTCATTCTGGCCCGTCTGGTTTTCGCAGGACAACGTCCACCCAAGTGCCGACCACCTGCCGTACTTGGCGAGCCGGTTCACGCCGGTCAGCGTTAGCGAGCACTTTGGCAAGCTGCCTTGGCTGCCGGTGATTCGCACGCCGTACTACCGATTCGTCGGCACGAAGCCCTAGTTGCCCTTAGTCTCGATCGAACCACAGCCGTCTTGCACGCCGAGCAAACTCTGCCGTGGCTTTGATTTACTACAGCGTGATGGGTGAAGGTCGGGGCCACGCCGCCCGGGCGCGGTCGATGGTCGAGTCGCTCCGTGACCGCCACCAACTGGTGCTCTACACGTCGCACGATGCGCTCGCCTTTTTGCAAGACGCGTACGCATACGATCCGGAAGTTGAAGTTCGCGAGATTCCGGGGCTCGTGTTTCATTACTCCGAGGGAAGCCTCGACAACGGCAAGACGATTCGCGAAGGCCTTAGCTTTTGGTGGCATCAAAATCGCGAGGTAGCGGGCCTCGCCGAGCAACTCGGGCAGCAAAAGCCCGACTTGGTGGTCTGCGACTTCGAACCGCTACTGCCCCGGGCAGCACACCAGCACAACGTCCCCGTGCTGAGTCTCGACCATCAGCACTTTATGGTGGCGTACGATTTGAGTTCGCTGCCGGGCAGGCTGCAGCGTTGGGCGTGGGCGATGGGCTGGAGCGTATGGATGTTTGGCCTCGCCCAACACCGGACCGTGATCTCGGCGTTTTACAAACCGCCACTCCGCCCCAAGTGGCGAGACGCCATCCAAGTAGGCCCGCTGCTCCGGCCAGCGGTGCGTAATCGCAAGCCAGTTGTCGGCGGCCACGTGCTGACCTACCTACGCAAGGCGACCCCGCCACGCGTGGTCGACATGCTGGCCGACCTGGCTGCAAAAGAGGGCGGCTTGCCGGTGCGAATCTACGGTCTTGGCGAACGCGAACCCATCGGCGGCGCCACCTTTCACGCAATTAGCGAGCAAACGTTCCTCGACGACTTGGCGACGTGCGACTGCGTCATCGCCGCGGCTGGCAATCAGCTGCTTGGCGAGTCGCTCTATTTCGGCAAGCCGATCTTCGCCCTGCCGGAATGGAATCACCACGAGCAGTGCATCAACTCGTGCTTCCTCAAGCAGCTGGGCGGTGGCGACTGGGCGCCGCTCGAACGCGTAACCGCCGCCAACCTCGCTGCGTTTTTGTCGAAACGCGAAACCTACCGCCAGCAATTGGCAGAGTCCGATCTGGAGTTCGATGGCACCCAAGCTGCCGCCGATGCGATCGAAGCGATGCTGCGGTAGCGGCGGTTTCGCGGCGACCTTAGTAGCCGGGGCCACGCAGATCGATTTCTCCTTCCGGCCAATCTGCTTCGGCTGGATAGCGCATCACGACGTCGTCCCAGAACGGGTTAGCAGCCGGATCGTCGGCGGTCGAGTCGACGATCCGGTTCTCAACCAGGCATGATCCCAGCTTCTCGTAAAAGGGCCGCACCTCGTGGCTGGTTTGAAAGAGCGAGTGCTGGGCGACGCCCGCGTCGATCATTTCAAATGCCGCTTTGACAATCGTGGTGCCCAAGCCTTGGCCGCGATACGCCCCGTCAGTGCAAACGGCGCCCAGCCCCATAACCCACAGCGGCCCAGCAGTAGTCTGTAGCTCGCGCGGCTGCATCGCGGCGTGGGCAATCACCTTAGTGCCGTCGAGGACCACAAACGAACGGGACGCCAGTGCCTCGGGCCCGTGTGCATCGGCGCCGAGCTTGATCAGACTCGCCGCCCGTATGGCCGCGTCTTTGCCCGGCTTAGGCCACGTGCTGGCCATCAACCGACCAATCGCCAGCGCCTGCTCGTCGGCAAGCTCGCAGTGCAACAAGCAGTGAGGTGAATCTTCCATCGTTAAAGTATCCAAGGGTCGCTCGTGTCTGCACTCTTTGCGGGACTTCTCCCACTTACCTCAATGCTTGCCAGCAAGCCACTGCTCGGTCGTTCCCCATAGCAACTGATGCACGTCCCGCTTGATCGCGTCGTCGGTGACAGCGTAGCCCGTTGCGGCAAGATCGGCGTATTTGTCGGTCAGCACTCGTGCAATCACCTCCCGGCTGTGATCCCACTTATAGATGAGCTGTTCTAGCACGCGGCAGTCGGAGTGTTGCGGGACAAAGCTCGTGCCGAGCAGTTCTAATCGCATACGGGTCATCTCTTCGATCAGCGATGGATTGTTCAAGAACCACCAGCAGCCGAATGGCAGTAGGTTGGCGAACTTGCGACCGGTCACTGCCAACTCGTGCTGATTCTCTCGGGCGAGCATCGTGCAGAGGAACTTCTGCTGCGGGAAGTCTCGGCACAGGTTGGCGACCGATGTCACATCCGCCAGACCGACCGTGTCGCCCGCGAGGCGGATGGCCGGATTCACCGACCGCGTCACGCCAATCATCATCGCAAACGGCAGACCCAATTCCTCGCACACCGGCAAAACGATTCGCACCAAAGCTTGCTCGCCGGCGACGGCCGTGCGATCGGAGCTGGGCGCCGGGTAGCGGAACGTCGGCGGCAGGCTCACCGCGCCATAGACGGCGCCGACCCGCTGGAACCACTCTCGCAAGAAACGCTGGCTTTCCTCGATCGTCTGGCGAGAAAACCCGCCTTCGTCCACCGCATAGCCCCACTCTCGCAGCCGCGATGCCGACGTTGGCCAGTCGCACAGCAGCGGATCGAATCGCAAGACGCCGCGGAATCGCGAATCGGCGCCGATTTGCGGATTGTCGAGCCATCGTTGGCGTTCGTTGTCGTCGAACACGTCGTTGGTCATCGTAATCCGCTCGACGCCCGCCAGTTGCATTACGCGATCGATATGGTCACTCGGGTCTTGCTCGGCGAACCACTTGCGGTAGCCAGCCAGTGTCGGCTCATCGGGGTCGAGCCCCAGCCGCGATAGCGTCGTCAGCACACCGCGGCAGGCCTCGGAAAGCGGCGACTGCTGGCGGAACAGCCGCACCCAAATCAAATCGGCTTGCTCCGCCTGGCTAAGCGACCAGTACCGCTCGTAGGAAAGCTCATCACGGCTAGTAGCTCGAAAGATTTCCGCCACTAGGTAGTGATAAGTCAGCAACTCATCGATACCCCACAGCATCAAGCCGCTGGGATCAGCCGACGAACCGCTGCCGGCGAGTGGCGAACCGAAGCTGGGCGGATAGAGATGCGTGTGCAGATCCCAAACCGGCGTCTCGCCCAACGCCTGAGTGACGTGGGTGTGCAGGTCTTCGCGGATAGGGATCGGCGCCGGCATCGGAGGGGGCAAGGTATCGTCGTGAGGATTATGAGAGTCGCGAGCTTTTCACGCCGTCCTATTGTCGCAGATAACGCTCGCTAGCGAGAAGGGGAGTACGTTGCCGGCGAACTTTGTCGGCGATTGCTGTAACAGTTGCCGGCTGTTTGCGTAAGAGAGGTTGCGTTTGTCGGACCCTCATCCCACGCACTTTTCTAGAAGAGGTAGCCTGTTGACTGTGATGAATTGCCCGGATTCTTCTGATCGCTCTACCCTGCGGATGCAAGCCGATGCGGGGCGTCCGCGGACGACTTCTAGCGAACTGCTCCGCGTAAGCCGGCTCGAGCTACGACGGCTGGCTCGGCGGATGTCGGAAGCAGAGCGATCGGCGCCGCCGGTTGAGCCGACCACGCTCGTCAACGAAGTTGCCCGCCGCCTGCTGGGCGCCAGCGGGGCTCAGGATATGCCTTGTCGGGGCGACTATTACGCGGACCTTGCCAATGCGTTCCGTCAGTTGCTCCGTAGCCGGGCGATGCACAGCCTGCCGGCAGAGACGCCGCTGCGGCTGGCGCCGTTGTCGGACGTGGACGCGGCGCCGGCGAGTCGGCTCGATGCGGCCCTCGCGAAGCTCGAAGATCGCAGCCCACGCCACGCCCAGATTGCCGTACTCAGGCTCCTCGGCGGGCTAACGTTTGGCGAGATCGCCGAGCAGATGTGCCTATCCGAGCGCCGCGTCACCACCGCCTGGCAAGAAGCCCGCAACTGGCTCGAGCGGCGCCTATAACGCATTGACAGACAAGCCCAACCAAGCGGCCGACAAGGCATCGTCCTCTGCAGAGTCTCGCCAGTTAATCACATTCCGCGCGGCGGAAGCTTGGACTATCAAGCGCAGGCTGATACTCTTCTTGTAGGGTTTCGATCAGCAAAGCACGGCAATGCTCTTTTTGGGAAATAGGCGGAGTAAACAACACCGCTTTACTACGCAACCAAAAGGAAACTATAAGCACGGGCTTTGGCTTCCTCTCGTCATTTGACGAATCTATTTTTGGCCACCTATAGTTGCCGCGCTAATTGGGGAGAAGCGACCATGCCAAACATTCAGTTTGAAGGCCAATCGATCGTTTGCGAGCAGGGCGCCAACTTGCGGCGGGTGCTGCTCGACGCGGGGCTGCCGCTTTACAACGGGCCGATGAAAGTGACCAACTGCCACGGCTTTGGCACGTGCGGCACTTGTGCGGTGAAGCTCGAGGGCGCCGCGTCGCCACCTGCCGCCCGCGAACGCCTGCGGCTCGACCTGCCGCCTCACAAACGTGGCATCGCCAAAGGCTTGCGGCTGGCTTGCCAATGCCAAGTCGAAGGCGACGTCACCGTCACCAAACCCAACGGCTGGTGGGGCCAAAAAGTAAACACCTAACCGAGTTCCCCCTCCCCAGCGGGGGGAGGGGCCAGGGGAG
>JBCDCL010000016.1:0-14693 GCA_039182175.1 Planctomycetota bacterium | reverse complement strand
CCGTGCAATTCACTCGTTGGGAACCTTCCCTCTCTTGCGATAGTAACCGGTGGCCGAAAATAACTCAACAAATCTGATCGCGCCGGGGCGGAAAATGGCCCAAACTTTGCGGCTTTTGCCGGTTAGATAGCTCCGTATGCGATAGGCCGCAAATGCCCAGGCCGTCAAAACTTACGACGACTGAGAGAAAAGCATCAATATCGCGTAGCGGCGAGGGTCTGCTCTGTCGACGCGGGCGCCGGCGATCCGCTTTCTCGTAACCGCTCGCCTGGGATTGCGAGGTCGAGGATCAGCGGTTTGTGGTCGGTTCCGGCTCCGACGCCTTCGCGAATCCCGAGGCAGGTCACACCCGGGGTGAGCATTGCATGATCAATCCGAATTGGCGGCAAAAGCTCCGTCCCATTCGGCCAAGTCGTGGCAATCCCGCGTCCACTGGTAACGTGGCTGTCTTGCAAACCATACTCAGTGGTCAGCGTGCGATAGATAAGCGAATACGGCGTGGCGTTGTAGTCGCCAATAAGCAGCATGTGTCCATTCGCTCGCTCTGCTTCCAACTCTTCAAGCAGTATGCCCCAAAACTCCTCGTACTTGTGTAGCGGCGAGCGAACTGGACGTGGAGCATGGATGGCAAGAATCGCGAGTTCCTGCCCGTATACATCTACCGTTGCTTTCACAACGACCCGCTTCGCCTGATAGACCCGATCATCCTCGGTGAGCGGCAAACGAGAAAACACGCCTGTTGCAGCTGCGTCATACTCGCTCAGATGAATGTGATTTGGAAAGTCGGCGGGTAGCTCAGTGCTATTGAACTTGTCGTACCAAGCTTCTGTAAATTCGGTAAGCACCAGTACATCGGCCTCAGACTGGCGAATCTCCTCAAATAGCTCCTCGTACTTTTGGTTCGCTTTACCGACGCTCGCGTAGAACACCCGTATCGACGCTTCCTCAATGGCCCCAGGGGAACGGTCTGGCTCGGAGAGCCAATTAGGAGAGATGACCGACGGCAGGACGACCGACATGTGCCACGCCACAAGTAAGCCGGCAATGGCAGTCAAAACCTGGCGCCGGTTCAGACTGGCGACGAGCAAAATGGCGTAGGCGGGCAGGTAGAAGTAGGCAGTGAATGCATTGATCCAGCGGAACAATGACGCGGGAGCATACGAGCACGACCACGCGCATGCGGCCACCAGCATGACGGCGAGCATCAATTGGCAAGCCCACCAAAACGGGCGGCTCCAACGCGCTACATCGACTTTACTAGGCATAGGTTCCGCCCGTGTTGACAGCATCGCGGAGGATTCCTGCATCAAAAATAGGCGGGATAGGAAAACGAGGGGCAGGCCAGCTGATAGCGGGAAGTATACCGGCAACTTAACGATCGTCACGCCACCGAGGCGCGGCCGCATCGAAAATTGGCGGCGATTCACTAATTGCCGATGTACTTGGCGAGTAGCGAGCGAGCTATCGCTGCATCTTCTGTACCGCCAACGATCGCACGCCCATCGGCGAAGACCGTAATCTGGAAATCGTCGACGGATAGTCGCACGAGAAATGGGTTGCTGGTGACCTCTCCTAGCTGAGCTACTCGGGCGGCAAGATCTTCCAGGACGATCTTTGAGGCCTCGGCAGGCCGAATTTGGACCGAGTTTCGTCCGCAGAGCACGCTGGCTTCGCTCCCCAAGCGTCCCTCGAGCCAGGGGAAATGCCGCTGGTGACAGGTCCGACAGCTGCCAGGAGCGTGCAAACTGGAAAGATCCAACTGGCGAATTCGATTCTGCCAGAGATCGATCACGATCAGGTGTCGGCTGACCGCTTCCTTCTTGCCGGACAACAGTTTGATCGCCTCGGTCGCTTGCATCGACGCCACGAGATTGACTGCCGGCCCTAGAATGCCAGCCGAGTCGCAGGTGGGCGTCGAGCCAGGCGATGGCGGCTGGGGCATCAAGCAGGTGAGGCAGGCAGTTTCGCCAGGCAGGATGGGCATCACCTGCCCCTCGGCGCCTAAACATCCGCCATAGATCCACGGACGTCCGGTGCTGACTGCGTAGTCATTCAACAGCAACCGCGTCTCAAAGTTGTCGGTACCGTCGACAATCACTTCGACGCCATTCGCGAGCTCGCTGATGTTCGCATGCGTGAGGTCCGCGACGACAGGTTCAACGGTCACGTCCGAGTTTATCGCCGTAAGCTTATCCGCAGCGACGATCGCCTTGGGCAAGCCTCGCGCGACATCTTGTTCGTCGAACAAGACTTGTCGCTGCAAGTTGCTTAGCTCGAGAAAATCGCGGTCGACAATTCGCACCAGACCGACGCCGGCGCGAACAAGCGTATTTGCCGACACGCTCCCGAGCGCACCGCAACCAACAATCAATACCGAACCCTGCCGCAGTTTCCGCTGTCCTTCGACTCCCAGCGGTGCAAAGCGTTCTTGCCGCGAATACCGGGAAGAGGTTGTTTCGTCTTGATCAGGCATTGATATGAAATGCACACCTAACGAGGTCACTCGTCTTCGGCCGCTTCTTCTGCAGCAAGGGCGGCCTCATGATTGCGTCGCAGCGCATCGGCTAGCACTCGACCCGTGACGGAGTCCGGCTGTTGGGCAATCGACTCGGGCGGTCCCACTGCTACCAAGCGACCACCTTCTTCAGCGGCCCCCGGTCCCAAGTCAATAATCCAATCGGCAGCCAACATCAATTGCACGCTGTGGTCCACGACCAACACCGAATGCCCAACGTCGACCAACGCATCAAAGCAATCGATAAGCTGCACGACGTCGGAGAAATGCAAGCCGGTCGTTGGTTCGTCAAGGACAAACAAGGTGCGGCCCGATTGTTTCCCCGCCAAACAGCCCGCAAGCTTCAAACGCTGGGCTTCGCCACCACTAAGCGTGTTCGCAGGCTGACCAAGACGCAGATAGTCGAGACCGACGTCGAGCAACACTTTCAGCTTTGCCTGCACTTTGTTCTGTCCGCGGAAGAATCGAAACGCTTCGTGAGCGGTCATTTCGAGCACCTCCGCGATGTCACGCGCTCGGTACTTGACGTCCAGAACTTCGCGTCGATAACGGCGGCCCTCGCACTCCCGACACTTCATAAAGATGTCGGCCATGAACTGCATATCGACTTCGTGATAGCCGGCCCCTTGGCATGCATCGCAACGACCGCCGTCAACGTTGAAGCTGAAGTGACTTGAACCGAAGCCTCGCGACTTAGCGTCAGGTTGGTCTGCAAACAGTGCCCGTATCGGATCGAATGCCTTGATGTAAGTAACCGGATTCGACCGAGGCGATCGACTAATCGGCTTGCCATCAATCAGCAGCAGATCGTCCAGCGTGCCGGCGCCCAGTAGCTCGCGGAACGGCAACTGGGTAGCATCGCCATTATGGGCCCCACCGTCCTTACCATTCTTCTTTCCATTTTTTCGCTCAACGCCTTTGGTCCTCTGTAGCAAGTCGGCCAGCGCGGGGTAGAGAGTCTGCAACACCAACGAACTCTTACCGGCGCCGCTAACACCGGTGACCACACAGAAGACGCCGAGCGGAACAGTAACGTCGATATTCTTTAGGTTGTTGCCAGAGGCACCGAATAATCGCAGGTTCTCCTCCGTCGGCGATCGGCGACGGTCTCCGACCATGCTACGCCGGCCAGCGAGCCAGTCCCCTGTGCGGCTTCCGGCGGCCGCGAGAATCTCGGTAGGCGTCCCTTCAAAAACGACTTGTCCTCCTTCGACGCCCGCCTGGGGACCGAACTCGACAAGGTGATCGGCAGCTTGCAGCAGTGCTTCCTCGTGTTCGACAACCAGCACCGTGTTGCCGCGGTCACGCAACCGCCCGATGGCGTGGGCGAGAGCAGGCACGTCGGCCGGATGGAGCCCAGCTGAGGGTTCATCCAACACGTAGAGCATGTCAACGAGATTGGAACCAAGAGTCGAGGTCATCGCCACCCGCTGGCTTTCTCCAGAGCTGAGTGTTCGCAGTGGCCGATCAAGCGTTAGATACCCGACGCCAACCTCGACTAGGTACTGCAACCTGCCAATCACCTGCGTCAACACAGGTCTTGCGATTGCATCTCTGGCCCCGTCTAGCAGCGAACCCGACAGAAACTCCAGAGCATCGGCAATCTTCATCGCACAGAACTCGGCGAAGTTCTTGCCACCGATGCGAATCGCCAACGCTTCGGGCCTAAGCCGGGCGCCGCCGCACGATTCGCACGGACGATAGGAACGCCAGCGGCTTAGAAATACTCGCAGATGCATTTTGTACTTGCGGCGCTCTAGCCAGCGAAAGAAGCCCTGCAATCCGCCGAAATCGTGCCGGGGCGATCCTTCTTCAATCAACCGCACATGCTCGGCGGACAGCTCGGAGAACGGCACGTTGACCGGTAGATCGTAGTCGGGCGCCAACGCCAGCAGTTCTTCTAGCTCATGTTCGTACGCTGGCGTGTTCCACGGAGCAATCGCTCCGTCGCGGATGGATTTGGTGCGGTCAGGCACGATCAAATCCATGTCCGTTTCAACCACGCTGCCGAAGCCTTCGCACTCTGAGCAAGCACCAAGCGGACTGTTGAAGTTCAGAAGATGCGGTTCAGGCGCCAGAAAATCACGCTCGCAGCTTTCGCAGCGCAACGCAGTGCTGAACGTCATTCGCTGCCAACTGCGTCCATCGACGGACAGCGTTGGCTGCGTACCGGCGTCGTCTGATTCAGCGAGCACGACACAGCGTCCATCACCCGCGTGCAGTACGGACTCCACGGACTCGGTAATGCGTCCCGCGGCAGAACTAGCCGTGAGGCGATCCACCAAAACGAGGATCTCATCGGTCGGTTCCAGACGCTCCGCGAGACTTGGGCCGATAGCTTCGGTCTTACCGGCGGCGACTGCCCGCACATAGCCCAGTGCGGCCAGATCGGCCAGCCAAGCGGCCTGCTCGGAGTCTGGCGGCGTGCTGACGCCGAAACCGAGCATCAGCTTCGTTCCCTCAGCTAGACTGCCAAGCCGTTCGGCGATCGACTCCACAGTGTCTTGCTGGACGACTTCTCCGCAGCCTGGGCATACCACTTGCCCCGCACGTGCAAAGAGCACCCGCAAGTGGTCGGCCACCTCTGTCGCCGTGGCGACCGTTGCCCGATTGGACCGACTGGCGCCACCTTGCATGACCGCCACGGCAGGCGGCAGGCCATCGATCCGCTCGACATCGGGCTTATCGAGCTGTTGTAAAAACTGACGCGTGTAGGTCGAGAAGCTCTCGATGTATCGTCGCTGCCCCTCGGCATACAGGGTGTCGATCGCCATGCTCGTCTTTCCGCTGCCGGACACACCGCAGAACGCAACCAACTTGTTGCGGGGAATATCGACATCGACGTCGCGCAGGTTGTGCGTGTTAGCCCCGCGGACCTGGATGGCAGCTTTTGCCTCTGACAAGCTCTGTTGGGATCCCGTGTCGGCGGCCGACGCATCTGTCGGATCGCTGGCTGCTGCTTCAGAGATATTGGTTGCGGATGGCATAGCGGGCGTAACGCACAGGGGACGAATCCAGTAATATACCCGATCTGCCAAACCGCCTGCCAGAGACCGCTAGCGTGGCAGTTTCCCATTAATCCGCTTTCGTGCCCCCGCCACAGATGCCAACGCCCGCAGAAGAGATCGAACAGCTTCGCAAAGAAATTCGCGAACACGACCGGCGGTACTACGTCGATGCGGCGCCAACAATTAGCGACCGCGACTACGACCGCAAGCTGGAGCGACTGCGGCAGCTTGAAACCGATCATCCGGAGCACTTGACTCCTGATAGTCCGACGCAACGCGTCGGTGGCGAGCCGATCGAAGGCTTCGAGACCGTGCCGCACGCCCGGCCGATGTACTCGATTGACAATACCTACGACGAGCAAGGTTTAAGAAAGTGGGGCGACCGTTGTTTCGAAGCTACTTCGCCAGCCATCGCGGAGATTGATCAGCAACTTGCCAAACTTGATGACGCCGACGCACAGCTGAAGGGTCAACGCGGCGCCGAAACCGCAGAAAAGCGGCGTGCGATCGAGACCGACCGTGCCGAATTGCGTGAGCAGCGTGCAAAGCTCCTATCGCAGGCGGTAACCGAGGGGGCGCCGATTGATGGTGGCTATTTTGCTGAACCGAAAGTCGACGGGGTGGCGATCAATCTTCGCTACGAAGCAGGTCGATTGGTGTTGGCCGCCACACGCGGCAATGGCCAGAGTGGCGACGACGTCACAGCCAACGTCCGAGCGATTCGGGCAGTGCCCTTATTGCTAAACGCCTCGGAGAAGTATCCGCTGCCCGAAGTGCTCGAAGTGCGCGGCGAAATCTACATGCCGCAGGTCGAGTTCGAGCGGATCAACCAGGAGGCCATCGCTGCCGGCGACGAACCCTTGGTCAATCCTCGCAATGGCACGGCGGGAACGCTTAAACAGTTCGCTCCGGGGCTTGTCGCCCAACGCGGGCTGCGTGTTTTCGCTCACGGCCGCGGCGAAATAACAGGCGAACCCTTCACAAGCCAGAGCGACATGATCCATCGCCTAGGCGAGTGGGGCCTGCCCGTTAACCCGCTTGCGCAGTCTTGTTCCGACTTGAACGCAGTATGGGAATTTATCGAACGGTTCGACTCGCAGAAGGACAAGCTGGGCTACGGCGTCGACGGCGTGGTTGTCAAAGTCGATCGGTTCGATCTGCAAGACCGCCTAGGACATACCAGTCGTTTCCCCCGCTGGTGTCTCGCCTACAAATACGCAACCGAACAGGCAGTGACGAAGCTGCTCGACATCGATTGGCAAATCGGCAAAACCGGCAAGCTGACGCCCCGAGGAATCATGGAGCCTGTATTCGTCGCTGGCACAACCGTGCAGCACGCGACGCTCCACAACTTGGGCGAAGTCCGCCGAAAAGATCTACGTGTCGGCGACACGGTGATCATCGAGAAAGCGGGGGAGATCATCCCGCAGGTGGTGCGTGTGCTCGAAGATAAACGCCCCGCCAAAGCCCAGCCGGTGTCGCCGCCTGAGCACTGTCCGAATTGCGGTGGAGAAGTCGAGGTCGAGTACGATCAACGCCGGACCAACGACATTACAAGCTGGAAGTCTCGCGTCGAGCGTGAGCAAGCACGCGCCGCCAAAGCGGGAGAAGAACCGCAAGCGATTCCACAGCCGGAACCTTTGGGCGAGCTTGATGAGTCCGGCCGCTACTGCATCAATCCCGAATGCCCTGCCCAATTACGCGAGCGGCTGTGGCATTTCGCCGGTCGCGATCAAATGGATATCGACGGTATGGGTGGAAAGGTGATCGCCCAACTGATCGACGCAGGACTGCTCAAGTCCTTCGGTGATCCATTCTCGCTTGCTGAGCACCGCGATGAGGTGCTCAAGCTCGAACGCATGGGCGAGAAGAAAGCGGACAAACTCTTCGCCGCGATCGAAGAGGCGAAGTCGCGTGGCCTGGCACGGGTGCTCGCTGCTTTGGGAATTCGCCATGTTGGCGCAACGGCATCGCGTGTTCTTGCGCAGCACTACCAGACGATGGACGCCCTGCAAGTTGCTTCGGTGGAGGATATCGCTACCTTCCGCGTCGACGGAGCTGAGTCTGGCATCGGGCGGGAGATCGCGAACTCACTGCACACATTTCTGCACAGCGACGCGGGCCGAACGGTGATCGCCGAACTCAAGGAGGCGGGCGTTCGTCTGGAAGCCGACCAGCCTGACGCAATCGACGGCGACTTGGCCCTAGCCGGCAAGACCCTGGTGGTGACCGGAACGCTCGAAAAGTACTCACGCAAGGAAATTGAGGAGCTGATCCGCACCCAAGGCGGCAAAGCGGCGAGCAGCGTCTCCAAGGCGACAGACTACCTGGTCGCCGGCGAAAAGGCGGGCAGCAAACTCGCGAAAGCCGAAAAACTCGGGGTTTCTGTGCTAAGCGAGGCCGATTTCATCGCCCTTCTATCGAGCGCTAAAGGCTGACCACAGGCGCCTCAGCCAGCATGATCAGCACGATTCCATGCCAAAAGCCGTGCGAAATTGGCAACTTGGCGAGGGCCTGATTATGCTGGAGGTTCGTCCATAGTGCGGCGCAACGTGTCCGGAAGGTGCTGCCGCTATATCTTGTGTTCGGAGCTACGCGATGAATTTTCGTGCCCTCTCGGCTTACCTCGCAACAACGATCCTTGCCCTTGGCTTGTCGGCGATTGCTCAAGCAGAGCTGGCTGCTGCTTCGGCGACCGATTCTGATGCACAGTTCGTCGATCTTTTCGACGCGGTTGACCAGGGCAACATCGATCTGAAGTTCATCGCCAAGAGCGATCGCCGCGCGCGGATCATCCTCTCCAACAAGACCGATCGTGAAGTCAATCTACAGATTCCTGAAGCCTTTGCCGGCGTCCCTGCTGTTCGGCAAGGATTCGGCGGGGGCGGTCTGGGTGGTGGTGGCGGTGGCCTCGGCGGCGGTGGCGGCGGCCAAGCTGTCGGCGGAGGTGGCGGCGGACTGGGCGGCGGCGGTGGCCTCGGTGGCGGCGGTGGTCAATTTAGCATCCCGCCCGAGAAGACCACCAAGATTGATGTTCCTGTCCTCTGCCTAGAGCACGGCAAGAAAGATCCCTCGTCGAGCAAGCCCTATGAAATGGTTGCCGCTACGGACTTCGTTGATCGGCCGGAAGTAAAAGAACTACTCAAGGCTTTCGGCCGCGGCGAACTTCAACATGGCGCCGCACAAGCTGCCGTCTGGGCGCTAAACAACGACATGTCCTGGGCCGAACTCGCCGCGAAGCAAACGGGCACCGCCCGCAGCAATCGCCGCGGACCGTATTTCAGCCGTGCAGAGATCGAAGCCGGCATGGCCTACGCCCAAGAGGCGGTCCGAAGGGCACGACTAGCCACGCCCGATTTGGAGTTGCGTTCCGACGAAAGCATGGGCGACGTCGATGTCGAAAGCGACGACGACGAAACGATCGAATCAGGCTACTCGCACGACGAAGCAGGCGAGCCCGAGGATACCTCTGACGAATCGGACGCAGAGAACGACGAGTGATTGACGATCAAGCGGCCCTTGCGACTTCGTCAACCGGCGGCTGACGCACCGCCGTCAACAGCTGGCTGATCTTGTCGCGATAGTCTTGCCGTTCTGCTGTCCAACGCGTTTCCAGCTGCTCGTAACGGCGTTGCTGACGATCGAGTTCCCGCTCGCGGGCGATAAGCCGGGCTGCCCGCTGTTCGATATCCTCTTCGCGTCGCACCGCCCACTGCTGTAGGCGTGCACGCTGTTCGTCGAGACGCTGGTGCTCGGTAGCGAGCTTCGACGCGAGGTCGTCAAATTCTGCTTTCCGCTCGGCGATTTCTTTAAGTGTGTGCTGATAGTGATCAGCCAGACGGCCGCGAACTTGTGCGATAGATCGCGTAAGCGTCGCCGGCGCCAGCGCCCCAGCGAGCTGGGCCCACGTCTCCTCGGTAGCGAGACGCATTTCTAGCACCTCGCGCTGCCCCGACTCCAACTCGCCTCGCAATTGCTCGAGTGCCGCACGGCGTTGATCTAACTCGGCTTCCTTAGCCGCCGTTTGCTGCTCTTGCTGGGCAACTATCTTGCGAGCTTCGGCCCGCTCTGCTTCTATCGTACGGCGTTCCTTGACCGACTGCTCTTGCAACTGCTGCCGCTGCGACTCGAGCGTCTGACGTTCTGCAGCCAGCGAATATTTCTCTTGTGTAAGCATTGCTTCGGCTTCATCGAGATAACGAGCCCGGGCGGCGAACTCCTGCGCTTCTTCGGAAAGCTTCGCGATGCGTTGTTCAGTAACGCCCAAACCTTCGAATCGCTTGATGGCAGCTTCGACTTCGATGCGACGTGCGGCGATCTGCGATTCGCACGCAGCGAGATCTGCTTGCTGATTCGCGATCTCTTCTTGCTGTCGTGCGATCTCGGCACGCTGCTGCTCGACACCGGCCGACTGTTGCTGAAGCTGGCGAGTCTCAGCCACCAAAGCTTCCCGCTTCTCCGCGACCTCACGCTCCAGTTGCTGAATTTGCTCTTGCCGAGCGGTTGCCTTTGCCTCCAAGTCTGCACACCGGCCGCGGTCGGCCGTCAGTTTCTCGATCTGTTCGTACAGCTCTGCCTGTCGGGCATCGAGTTCCTGTTCGCGCTCTGAGAGCGTCACTTCACGTTCAGCAAGTTGTGCCTCGGCGGCTCGTATTTCTTCTGCCTGCGAAGAGGAAAGATCGCCGGCGGCGACTGATCCGGTTTCGGCCTCGTTGAGTGCTGTTTCTCTTTGCTGAAGTTCCTCGGCTCGGGCCTCGAGAGACTGGTGCTGCGCGTCAAACCACTGCCGTGCGGCTTGCATTTTTTGCTCGATGTCCGCCTCTTGATCCGCGACCTGCTCAGCGCGAAGATCGAGATCGGCTTGCCTCTCGGCTAGTCGCTCCGCTAAATCAGCTGCCTGGTGGGCGATCGGTCCGGGGCTGTCGAGCGGCAGCGGCTGGCCGGGTTCGCCGCCGGCTTCCTTCACGGCAGCAACCTGCCGTGCTGGGGCCTTCGCGCCTGCGGGGCGAACTTCATGTGCCGAATCCAGCCGTGCAGGCCGTGCATCGGTAGCTGGGGGCTTTGCCTGGGGGGTGTCTTCTGCCATGGGGGCGATTCCTTTCGCGCTCGTTCGACAGCAACGCCAGCAGTTGGCGCAATCGGCATATTCGGCAAAGTTTGCCTATCCTGACTTTCGGCAGCCAGTGAGCCGAACTTTAGCGGATCGCGGCGCCAGAAATCGCACCGCTTCGCTAGCAAAGCGCAAGGAGAGAGCCGGCCAAATCGGCCGGCTCTACCTCTGTGCTAGGTCTATCTCAATGCGAAGGGAGACGCCACGCGGACGCCCTTAGGCCTTCGCCGCGTCCAACGACTCTTGCAGACGGGCTTTGGGCTGGACGCCAACAAAGCGGTCGACCACTTCGCCATTCTTGAAGACCATAATAGTCGGAATGCTGCTAACGCCGTAGGTCTGTGCGGCGCCGGGGGCGTCGTCGACGTTGAGTTTGGTGACCTTTGCTGTGCCGCCATTCTCGCCGGCCAGCTCCTCGACGACGGGAGCAATCTGACGGCAGGGACCGCACCAGGGCGCCCAAAAGTCTACCAAGACAGGTTCGCCCGACTGGAGAACTTCGCTGTCGAAGTTGTTGTCGTCAATTTCTAGGACGTCGCCCATGATCGTGTCTCCGCTTCGTTTTGAGGATGTAAACAAGCAAGCTGACGAGCAAAGCTTGTCGATCCTGATGCCGGATGTGGCTCGCTGATAGGTTGGTTATCCGTTCGATCCGGTTACTGTACTCAGAAGGTATACGGCTGACTACCAGTTAGAGTTCAATGGCCGACGAACATTGCACGCCGAATCGACACACCCGCTCGCAGAAGCCTGCTGTCAACATCCGCATTCGGACGTAACCCCTTGCCGGTGTTCGGATTATAAGAAGCCTGCTCCTGCTGTCAACGTTTGGCGGCCGCCCGGCAATCGTTGTCAGAAGCGGGGCTCCACGCAATACTCGCTGGCATTATCGAACCACTCTTGCCGATCCGGCGAATTATCGACACGAAAGGCCCTCATGGCTCGCACACCTAGCACCATGCTACCGCTCGGCACGTCAGCCCCCGATTTCTCACTGCCCAACGTTGACGGCAACCAGGTCCATCTCGGCGACTTTTCGGACGCGCCGGCGTTGTTGGTTGTGTTCATGTGTAACCATTGCCCGTTTGTAACCCATCTGGCAGACCAACTAGCGGAATTCGCCAAGGACTACAATTCGAAAGGTTTGGCGATGGTCGGCATCAGCTCAAATGACGTCGCCGGATATCCCCAGGATTCACCTGAGAAGATGAAGGAGGAAGCCGAGGAGCGTGGCTACGTGTTCCCCTACTTGTACGACGAGACTCAAGAAGTCGCCAAAGCCTATCGGGCTGCATGCACGCCTGATTTTTTCCTCTTTGATGGCGATCAGAAATTGGTGTATCGCGGGCAGTTTGATAGCACGCGGCCCGACAGTGGCGAGACGCCAACGGGGGACGATCTACGGGCGGCGGTCGACGCAGTGCTAGCAGGCAATCAACTAGACGCCGACCAAAAGCCAAGCATCGGCTGCAACATCAAGTGGCGGCCGGGCAACGAGCCAGACTACTTCGGCTGATCTTTACGCCAGCGGCCGGCGACCAGTACAGTCTGCCACCCTTCGCTTTGTGCAGACCTGCTGGAGACGCGACTATGCTACGTCCCATTGTTGCCGCGGTCTTTTCCTTTTCGCTCGCCGCGTGTGCGTCGGCGGCCGATTTGCGGATCGAAACGCGTGTCTATGCCGTGGACGAAGAGACGCCTGTCGCTGAGAGCGTCACGTGCTTCCGCGCGGGCGTGGTCTACGACTTTCGCCCCGATGAGTCTCGCATCACCATCTTTCGTGCTGCCGTCGGTGACAAGCCCGCTCGGTTCTTGTTGCTTGATACGGAGCGAGAACAGCAAACGGAGATTTTGGCGCCACAGATCGAAGCCACGATGAGCAAACTCCGCCGCTGGGCGGCATCGCAAAGCGATCCGTTCTTGCAATTCACCGGGGCGCCGATGTTCGATGAACGTTTCGACGCCGACACGGGCGAACTGCTGCTGACGAGTGACCAGCTAAGCTATCGACTGGTCACCACGCCGCTAAAGCATCCCGAAATGAAAGTCGAGCTACGCCAATTTCTCGACGGATTCGCCCAATTGCACACCTTGCTGGAAGCAGGGCTGCCGCCAGAACCGCGGCTTAGGGTCAATGAAGCGCTGTTCCGACACGAAGTAATTCCACTTCAAGTTGAACTGACGGCACGCGACGACGAAGAACCAAGCTTACGCGGCGAGCATGTGATCACTTGGGTGCTTTCGAAGCACGACATTCAGAGAATCGACCATGCTGCCGATCAATTGGCGAGTTTCCAAAAGGTCTCGAATGCCGAGTTCCAGCAGGGCCGCAGGCAAGTCGCTTCAAAGTGAACCGACAATCAATCCGACGCATTTCTAGGCGCCGGAGCGGACGTGTTCGCTGAATGTCCGCTTCAGTTGCTGGGTGATGGGACCGGGTTTGCCATCGCCAATTGCCCGGTTGTCTACTTTCACGACGGCGATCACCTCAGCTGCCGTGCCCGTTAGGAAGCACTCGTCCGCAACGTAAACGTCGTGCTTCGTTAGCGCAACTTCGGCAGTTTCGATGCCTTGGGCGATGGCTAGTTCTAGCACCACATCACGAGTGACGCCTTCCAAGATCCCTGCGTCGATTGGCGGGGTCAGCAGGCGGCCGTCGCGGACAATGAATAGATTATCTCCGGTGCACTCCGCGACTTCGCCCTTGTGGTTGAGCATCATGGCTTCGATACAACCGGCCTGCATGCCTTCGATCTTCGCCAGAATGTTATTCAGATAGTTCAGCGACTTGATTCGCGGGCTCAACGCGGCGGGGTGGTTACGAATGACGCTCGATGTGATGATCTCGAGTCCGTGCTCGTAGTACTCGTCCGGATAGAGGGCGATGGTGTCCGCGATGATGATCACTTCCGGATCTTTGCACTTGTCGGGGCCCAGGCCTAGCGTGCCGGCGCCACGCGTCACGATGAGCCGAATGTAGCCGTCGGCCAAATCGTTCGCCTCGACAGTTTCATGCACTGCTGCCGTCATCGCCGCGACGTCAAGCGGTATTTCTAGCAGGATCGCCTTCGCCGAGTCGTAAAGCCGACGCAAGTGATCTTCTAGCCGAAAGACTTTACCGCTGTAAATCCGTAGTCCCTCAAAAACGCCATCGCCATAGAGGAGTCCATGGTCAAAGACGCTGACTTTCGCCTCGTCCGAGGGAACGAGTTTGCCGCTGATATAGACTTGTCGAGACATAGATGGCGAAGCGGTTGAAGAATGCGTGCGAAACTTGCCAGCAAGGTCGGTGCGTGAGCGGCCGATCCTCCCGGACCCGGCAGGAATGCATTGTAGCTACCGACCAGCTCTCTCGGCAGAGGCGTGCCCGCGGAGGGACCCAGCCAGCATAGTAGAGCTGAGGTGCCTCAGACGATCGCACTACAGACCCGGCTCGGTGAGCATAGGTTCGTCCTCTGAGGGACGATTGGCGAGCGTAGCGATTCGAGAGGGCCGGCTTTTGGTTTGGCCGACGATGTAGATTTCGCCGTCGCGAACTTCAACCGCTTCGAGCGAACGAACGTACTCCGGCGAAGAGGCTTGCTCCTGAAAATCGACGAGCAGCACAGGTCGACCGTCATTCCGACCCCAACGTCCAGGCAGGCCTTCGTCACCGAGAGCGGCATCTAACTGGTCGAGAATATGCGCCGTCGGCAAAGGCGCCGAGCCAATTTTGGCCGACGCCAACTCTAGGGCGAGCCAGCCATCTTCCGCGATAAAGGGGCGAACAACGAGCGACACCACCGCATTGATTCCCTTGGTCTCTGCCCGCACGGCGATGGTGACAGCCCCGCCCTGCATGAGGACGCGTGGTTCAAACAACCCTTGTTCGGCAAGCTCGGGAAAGTCCACAGCCAATTGCGTCGCCAGCCAGCTATTCACCTGCTGGTCGGTAATGATCGTTTCCCAACGATTTTCGTCGTCCTCACCCACTGGCTCGGCCGCATCGCTGTAGACGGCAGCAATCTGACTTTCCAGTTCCTGGCGACTCGCTTCAAGTTCGCCACTATCAAGCTGCTGT
>JBCDCL010000015.1:0-14694 GCA_039182175.1 Planctomycetota bacterium | reverse complement strand
GTGGCCGTTTTGGTGGCGGTTGGCGCTTTGCTCGGGATGGGGCGGAACTTCCTGCCGGCATTCAACGAAGGCGCCGCGCAGGTCAACCTCTTCGCGCAACCCGGCACCTCGCTCGAAACCTCACGTACCATCAGCCAGATGGCGGACAAGCGATTTCGTCAACTACTGGCGACGCCCGAACATCCGAACCGACCGCTACTCAACTTCACCTGCCGCACTGGTCGAGCCGAAGATGATGAGCACGTGATGGGCGTCAATGTCAGCGAATACGTGATGTCGCTCAATCCCAATAGCCCACTCTCGCGAGCCGAGCTTATCGAAGAACTAACGCACGCCGTGGAAGATCTTCCAGGCGTCGAGCACGAAGTCGAGCAGCCCATCGCGCACCTAATAAGCCATATGCTCTCAGGCGTGACAGCCCAAATCGCCGTGAAGCTCTACGGTGAAGATCTGACCACGCTCCGCGTCACTGCCGACGAGATCAAGGCTGCTATCGAAACGATCGATGGCATCGCCGAACCGGTTGTCGAGCAGCAGCAACAAGTGCCGCAGATGCGTATCGAGTTGCAACGAGAGCAATTGGCGTTCTACGGCATCTCGGCGAGGTATGTGCACGACTTCGTAGAAACGGCGATGAACGGCCGCGTTGTGTCGCAGGTGCTGGAAGGCGATCGGTCGTTCGACATGATGCTGCGTCTTGACGAGCCCTACCGCGAGGCGATCGATCAACTCGGCCGACTGGCTTTGGAACTACCGGACGGGCAGCGAATACCGCTCGGATCGGTCGCTCGCGTCTATGAGTCCGCCGGCCCGAACGCCATTTCGCGAGAGGACGCGCAGCGGCGGATCGTTGTGCGAGTAAACACCGCCGGGCGAGACTTGGCGTCGGCGGTTGAGATGATTCAGCAGCGAATCGACGCGGAAGTTGACCTGCCGGAGGGCTACTTCGTAACGCTTGGCGGACAGTTCGAAGCTCAGCAAGAAGCCACTCGTCGGATCGTTTGGCTGGGGCTACTGGCGATTGCTGTTGTCTTCTTGGTGCTTCACGCGGCGTATCCGTCGATCAGCGTGGTGCTGCAGATCCTGCTGGCGTTGCCAGTCGCTTTGGTAGGCGGAGTGGCGGCATTGCTGCTGACGGGGCAGGACTTGTCGGTAGCAGGCATGGTTGGCTTCATATCGCTTGGCGGCATCGCGGCTCGGAACGGCTTGCTGCTGGTGTCGACGTACCTAGACCGTGCTCGTGAGTTCGGCCTGACGCGAGAGGCGATCGTCCAAGGCAGCCTCGATCGCGTGGCGCCGGTGCTGATGACCTCGCTTACGACGGGCCTTGGGCTGCTGCCGCTGGTGATCGGCGGCGACCTGCCGGGCAAAGAGATCTTGCTCCCTGTGGCGACCGTCATCGTCGGCGGTCTGATTACCAGCACGGCCTGCGAGTTCCTACTACGCCCCGGCTTGTTCTGGGCCTTGCGGGCTGATGCCGAGCGTCTGCTGGCGTCGCCCGAGGAGCCCGACGTACGTACGCCTACCGCAGCCTAGCGCCCCCGGCAGGATTCGAACCTGCGACACACGGTTTAGGAAACCGATGCTCTATCCCCTGAGCTACGGGGGCCTAGTACCGTTGTCGAGCTAGGGCGCCTGCGTGTCTAGGGGCAGGTCTGTTGGAGACCCAGTAGTCTGTTGGGAGTACATTAGGCGAAGTGGCTAAAGATTTCTGAGAAAAGCTTCGCCCTCGGACGCTACGATTTTTTTCGATCAAAACGCACTCTTCTGGCAGCGTTGCTGCGCGTTATGAACGACTTGGCGGCCGGTCATCGCGTGTTTTGGCGACAGGTTAGAAAGTAGCAATTCTAAATCTAACGCGCAAAATTCAAAATTTTAGAAACAGTTCTGAGCGCGCCGTTTTGGGCCAGCTTCGCTAATTCTTGGCCACGCGCGATTTTCTGTTTGCCGCCGCTTCGCGTTGCTGACTCAGCCGACCGGCTCGCCTCTGGCGAACGGTCCTCTTCACGCAGCAGACCACCAGCGGCGCTTCGCTTATCGCGAGGAAATCCCTCGCTCTATTTCTTTGCATCCACGGCTCGCTAGGCAGTAGATTCTCGCTGCAAATCGGCGTATGCTCAGAGGGGTAGTGGCGATGCGAATGAAGCACAGCCACGCGACTTTTCTCTATTCTCTCATTGCCGTTTGGCGTCGCCTGACATGGCCGTCGGGAAAGGCCGTTTGGCGTCGCCTAGCTGAAGGAGCTGTCAGCATGTCCGGTCAACGTTTTCTCACTTGGATTGTGGTCGCCGCCGTGTGTGTTGCGGGTGGCTATTTCACGCGTGGCTTGTTGACGTCGGAAGAGAATAGCACGCAGGAAAGTCGGAGCAGCGGACCGCCTCAGCTCGATTTCATTGTCGGCGGCCCCGATGACTTCTGGCGATTGACGATCGCGGGGGCCAAGGATGCCGCGAAGGAATTTGGCGCCGAACTGAATGTGCATATTCCTGGTGGTTCGCCCGAAGAACAGCTGACCGCTTTGACACAGGTCAGTGCAAAGCCTTCGGATGGGATCGCCATTAGCCCCATCGCGCCTGATGACGAATCGCTGGTGATCAGTCGACTGGCAAGCAAGGCGCATGTCGTCACGTTTGATAACGACGCCCCGCAGTCGCTCCGCCACTGCTACGTAGGGACCAACAATTACGAAGCGGGCCGGTTGTGTGCGAAAGCCGTGCGGCAGGCGTTGCCCGATGGTGGTCAGGTCGCAGTCTTCATTGGCGATGACGAGCGAAACAATGCCCGTGAGCGGCGGCGTGGTTTCTACGACGAGCTACTCGGTTTGCGATCGACTCAAGAGGTTGGCGCCTACCCGCCCAACGAGCAGATCGAAGGCAATGGCTTTACGATTGTCAAAACGTATCTCGACGGACAGAACCCCGAGAAGGCCGAAGAGAATGCCAAGCAGGCGCTCGAAGAACACCCCGATCTGAACGTTGTCGTGGGGCTCTACGGTTATAACGGGCCGCGTTGTCTCAAGGCGGTGCGTGCTGCTGAGAAGATTGGCGATGTGAAGATCATTGCCTTCGACGAGCACGAAGAGACGCTGCAAGGCATTGCCGATGGCGACATCGACGCCACGATCATTCAAGATCCCTACGAGTACGGTTACGAGTCGATCCGATTGCTTGTCACGTTGCACAAGCGGACCGAAACGGCCGTTCCTCTGGGTGGCACCGGCACCGTCTTTTTGCCCTGCCGAGTGGTCGAGCAAGACACGGTGGCCGACTATCGCGAGAAGCTCGCTCAGCGAATCAACCAAGTGAAGTAGCTGGCGTCGCGGAGCGTTAGCTCATCGCCTGCGTTTAGCGAGGACTGTTCCCCGGTCAGTTGATCGCCGGCAGCGGCACCGGCTCGGCATGTGGCGGCATGGTTGCTTCCGCTTCCGTTGGCGCTGTCGCTTCGAGGGGCGTTACGCCCACAGGCTGATTGAGTGCCTGCGGCGACGGGCCGGCCGTGGGGTTGGTGAGGCCCGAAGGCGCCAGACCAGGGCTGACGGCCGGATCAGGATTGGTGTAATCGATCGTAAACCGGCGTGAGTCGCGAAGGTCGCGAGCATCGCCATGCGCCTGCCGGGGCGCCCCGCTCTCGGCCAGGTAGACGCCGTTGTGTTCGAGCAGCGTCCCTTTCTCGAAGTGGACATTCTTCAACGCCAGCATGTACTCGACCTGTGCCTGGCGGTAGCGAGTCTGGGCGTCGGCTTGTAGCCGCTGGGCGTCAAGGACGATGTCGATACTCGTCCGCACGTCTTGGAATCGCTTGGTAAGCACGCGGACTTGCTCGTCGACAGCGGCCAAGCGGTTGTACTGCACCATCATGACGCGATAGGCCCGTTCGACATCGGCCACGGCGTTGCTCAAGCCGAACAAGACTTGCTGCTCTTGCTCACGCAAGACGGCCACTTCGCGTGCGACCGCTAGCTCTGCATTGCGGACGGCGGAATGCGCGCGGCGGAAGCCGATGGGCACCTCGAGCTCGACGCCAAGTTGCCATTCTTCGTTGTCACCTTCGCCCAAGTTGCCAAACGCGCTAGAGAACTGGTCGTTGCTTTGCGATACCAAAGCGTTGCCGAAGCCACGCTGACGATAGCGGGCGATAAGGTCAAGCCGCGGCGAGAGGAAATTCTTGTTCGCCTTAAGCTCCAACTCACGCTGCTTTACCAACCATCGCTGACGGCGGAGTTCAGCTCGATAGTTGAGGGCTTCGTTGGTGCAACTTTCCCAGTCGTACGCAATGGCTGCCGAGATTGGCTCGCTAACTGGCTTGATGAGTTCGCCCGTGGTGATCGGCAGGCCGATGATCAGCCGCAGCCGCCGCTCGGCGACACGGACGCCACCGATGCTGCGGAACGATCCGCCCGCGGCGCCATTGTCGGTCCGCGTGCCATCGATCAACCGCCCAAAGAGCGAGTCCTGTACGTCGGACTCAAACCGCCAGTACTGTTCTTCTGCTTGCAGGGCATTCTCGGCCGACTCGGCGCCTCCCTCGGCCAAACCGCGTTCGCTGTTCAACAACGCCAGCGATTGATCACGGGCCGTCTTCTTGGCTTCGAGATCGTAGTAGGCAAAGAACAAGTCCCAGTAGGCGTTTTCGACGTTGCTCACCAGGTCGCGTACGCCCGCTTCGAAGTCGGCCAAGCTGATGTCGGACCGCACGCGGGCCAATAGCACGCCGTTGAGCGCGCCAGGCACGCCATTGGGGCCCGCGATCCGATTAAACTCGGTCCCGGCACCCTGCCACAGCGGCTGGCGGACTTCGAAATCGAAGAACGTCGTCCAACTGCCGCTGGGCGAACCGAAGCGGTTGCCGACAAAGTTGTTGAAGTCGTAGTCCGTCACGTGCCGGATCGCCATCTGCGTGCCGGTAGCCGCTTGCTTGCGTAGCTCCAGGTTGTAGCTGCCCAGGTCCTCGACCACGATGCCGTTGTCGCCCAGGAACGTGTTGTTGAAGACGCGGTCGTTATTTTCCCACAACGCACTAGCTTCGAGCGTCGCGTCGAAGTCGCTGAGCGCCGCCTCTTCGCCGAACCGCGGATCGGTGTTTACCAGCGATGGCTCGTACGACGTAGAGATTGCCGCTGGTGCGAGCAGCACGGTGGCGCCCAAGTCACGCAGCACATCGGAGCGTTGCAGTGTGAGTCGCACCGCCTCTTCGAGTGTTAGTTCGATGAACGGCGTGTCGGGGCCGATTGGCACCGATTCGGGCGCCAGCGAACTGTTGGACGGCTGAGCCAAGCAGCCCGTGGGGCATGGTTCGTCAATCTGCAGATAGGACGGCCCACACGCTGGGCGACGGACATCGGCACACGGCTCGCACGACTCGAAGCAACTCTCCTCACGCAGCAGCGAGCAGCCCGCCGTCATGGCAAAGACCGCTAGCATCGCGAGCGCCGCAGTCGGGCCCGCCGAGGCGGGACGAGTTGTTAGGCGAGTCGGTTTCATTACGCGTGGTTTTGGGAGAGTTTGGCATCGATGCCGGGCGGCGCTGTCGCCAGTGCGCTTGATCACCGCACGAACAACCTGCCGCCATCGGACTCCATCGGCCGATCGGGCGTCAGAATCCACACGACCGGAAAAACTTGCCCCGATTGCCAACCGTGTGGTGGCGCCGCTAGCAACGGCAGAATCGATTCAATCAGTAGCCGCCCAGCGTCGATAACGAGCATACGGACGTCTGCGATCGTGCTGCGCACAGCGAAGCTGCGCAAGCGAGTAATGGGAGAGATGGTGTGGCGAATCGGCCGGCAATAACGAAAAGCTCCTGGCGATCGGCCACGATCTTGGCGTGCCTCATCGCTGGCTGGGCCGCCTCGCCTGCTGCCGCTGAAGATGTTTATGAACTGGTGACCGGAAAGCCCGCGGGCGAACAAGTCGAGGAGCCGGTGGATGTGTTCGAAGCACTCGCCGCGGCCATCGATGAAAGTGAAGCGGAAAACACTCAGGCGCCAGTGAATGAACTCGCCCGACGAGCGGCGTCGGCAGCACGGCGTGAGAAAGTCATCAAGCCACGTTCGACGCCCGCGAATCCGTTTCTCAACAAGCCAAGCGAAGCCGCCGCGGCTGACGCTCAATGTTCTGAGGGGCCGCTCTTCGATTGGCTGCCGGCTGCTGCGGCCGACGACAGCGACGTCGCAAGCCAGTACCTGGGCCGCGACTTCGCCAAAGCAAGCCTGCAGGCATCGCCGGCGGTTCGAAAGTCGCAAGAACTGGCAGAGCTGAACTACGCCCTCAAGCAACCGGCAACGGCGGGCGGCTTATTCGATCGTTACGGCGACGTCATCCAAACGGCGGCCAGCGAGCCGAGGCTGGCCTTCCGGGCGCCGACAATTGGTGACGCCTACGCGGATGACGAGCCCGAGGGGTTTGAGCTGGAGGCCAGCGTCTCCGGCAACGCGCGGCGATCGGCATCTCGCCGCAATGAACGCCCGCTGCCTGAATTGAATCCGATTGAATCGGTCTCGGTCGATCTTACGCCCAAGCCAGAGACGATCGATGGCGAGCAGACATCGACCGAGTTGCCGCCGAACTTGGCCAGGCAGCAATTTGGCAGCTACGCCGAGGCGACGCAGGGCGGCAACGAATGGGTCCGCTTCGCCGTGCAGGACTACCTTTGGAACTCGCCCGCATCGCGGCACAAGCCGTTGTACTTCGAGCAGATCAACTTGGAACGCTACGGCTCGCACATGTGCGGCAACTGCTGGGCGTCGTTCGCGGCGACCGGGCATTTCTTCGGCAGTGCGTTGTCGCTGCCCTACCAGCTAGCGGCCCAGCCACCACGGGAGTGCATCTACACGCTGGGGCACTACCGCCCGGGCAATTGCAATCCGCATTTCGTGCATCTGTCGCGGCCCCGGCTGAAGGGGTTTGCCGCACAAGGCGCCGCCGTAGCCGGGTTTGTGCTGCTATTTCCGTGAGCTTGGCGCCAACCGGGCTCTGCCTCGCATAGGTGGATTTGCCCCAACCACGCCGGCCGCCTATTCTGGAGCTTAGCGGCGGTTCGATCCGTGCGATCGGAGTGGGGGGCACGCCAGGAACACGTACTTGGCGAGGGGCGATGCGATGGACGACCCACCAAACTCCGGTCCCAAAGGGGCCCGCGCTCCCGATCAATCCACCGGCACGCAGCGGAGCGAAGAAGAGTTGATCGCTCTCTCGTTGGGTGGCGACGAGACGTCGCTCGAGCAACTGCTGCTTCGCTATTACGATCGGCTGCTCAACTACATCCGCCAACAACTGCCGACAAATCTGACGGGGCGTGTTGGCGCGGAAGACATCCTGCAACACACGTATCTCAAGGCGTTCCGCGCGATCGGCGGGTTTGAACCTCGCAGTGGCTATTCGTTCTTTTCGTGGCTGAAGCGAATTGCCGACAACGAGCGGATCGATCAATTCCGCAAAGCCAAACGCGAGTCGATCGCCACGCCCAAGGCCAAAGCGAGCAGTAGCGAGAGTTCTTACGGCGACATGGTGGGCCAGCTGGCGGGTGACGACCCGACGGCTACCGTGCTGGCTCGCCGGCGAGAATTGATCGGGGTCTTGCACGTCACGCTCGCGGGGATGAAACCCCAACACCGGCAAGTGATTGAGCTTTATCATCTCGAAGGCATGTCGCTCGAGCAGGTTGCGGAGCGATTAGATATGACCACCGGCCAGGTCCGCGGGCTCTTGCATCGCGCCCGGGCGTCGTTGAAAGATGCCATCAATCGCCTGTCGAAATTCGTTTAGAATAAAGTGACCGCGACTCCCGCATGAAACTCCTTCCCCGCATGAAGCAGCGCCGCCACCGTTTTTGTACGCCGCGATGAGCAGTTCTACCAGCGAGACCGATATCGAAGCGCGTGCTCAGGCGATTGTCGAGCGGGTGATTGCTCGCCGGCGGGCGGGCGAGTTCGTGCCCGACGAGGAAGTGCTGCAGCGGCATCCGGAACTACTAGGCGTGCTGGAACGACTGCTGCGACACGCCGCGTTCGTCGAGCGGGCACGGGCGTCGGCCCAACCGTCGCAGCATCCGCTTGAGAAACTTCTCGATGGCCTCGATCTGGAAGAGGACGGCGGTGACGACAACGCGCTGGCGGCAGAGACCTCGCCCGCCAATCGCCACATCGCGATGGACTCCCTAGCGGGCGATGATGCGCTCGAAGCGATGTTTACCCCTTCGCCCGTTTTCGAGTCGGCCAAGACGGAGTCTACCGACGACGAACAACTCGCTGCTGCCGACGGGTCGGACGATCGAATCACCGTCCATGGCGAAGACGATGCCGAGGCGCCAATTGCTAGCCAGCCGGTTGCTAGCCAGCCACGCCACGCGGCGGGCGATGCGGGCGAAGTTGTCACCTATCGCCCTCAGAGTCGGCCGCCGATGGCGGTCGTTCGGGTGCTAGACGACGATCAGGTAGGCGCCGACGAGTTTCGCATTCGCGAGGCGAACTTCACGATAGGTCGCCACACCGGCACGATTCGCGTGCCGCACGATGGGCGGATGTCGGCCCTGCATGCCAGGATCGAGCGGCGGCCGAGCCAGCAAGGTTGGACGTGGACCCTCCGCGACCTCGACAGCACCAACGGCGTGTTTGTCAAAGTGGGGCGGGTACGGCTCCGCCATGGCGACCAACTACTGATGGCTGATCGGACGGTCCGCTTCGTCGTGCCAAGCGACCGGGACGAACCACCGCGGCTTGAAGAGATTCGCACCGATCGGCCGGGCGAGCAACTGTTATTGGCGGGGGACGATGAGATCTGCCTCGGCCGCGATCAGCAGGTGTGCGTGCCGTTCTTGGCCGACGAGCCGATGCTTGACCCGCAGTTCGCCCGGCTGGTTCCCGGCAGCACTGACGACGCCGTTGGCAACGACGATGGCAACGACGACGGCAGTCGGCGATGGTCGATCGTCTCCACTGCCCGCGGCAACGGTTTGTGGATACGCGTCGAGGCGATCCCTATCGCCTCGGGCGCCATGTTCCAACTCGGCGAGCAACGCTTCGCCTTTCGCGTGGTCTGAACGGCGAGTACACGGGCTGCCGCTGCCGGGGGATTCTCTTCCCAGTATGCCAAGGGTTTTTTTCCAGTGTGCCACGGGCGCCGCTAGCGTCTCTTCGGATCCACAGTGGTAAAGCAAGGCCGTGCTAGCTGCGTTACGAATTTTAGATTTTCGCGTGCGCGTTGCAGAGATCGGCCGTTGTGTTAGTAGGCGACCGCTGCGGAGGGACTTCCCGCGACGCCGCCCACGTCAATCGCAAGGGGCGCGGTTTCGTATCCGTTCTCTCTGCACGGCTTGGCGTCCGCGGAACGGAACAGGCAATGAAACTCGACGACGCCATCTACGAACTGCTGGGGATTCCCTGCACGGAGCAGCCGGCCGACTGCTATCGCCTGCTCGGGCTTGCGCGTTACGAATCGAACCCTGCGGTCATTAGCAATGCCGCCGCCCGCCAGATTCTCTTCGTCAGGCAACTCGCAACCGGGCCGAATGCCCGCGTCACGCCCGACGTTTCCGAACAAATCATCAAACTGCTGACCAACGCGCGGATACGCTTGCTCAGCCCCGCCCGGCGGCGCCTTTACGATGCCCAACTGCAAGCGGGCCAACCGCAAGCGGGCCAAGCGCACCGGGACGAGATTTCTGACAGCGTCGCCGTTGGTCTAGGCGACAGCGTTCGTGGCGACAGCGGTCTTGGCGAACGGGCCCAGGGCGACAGCGCCGAACATCAGGGAAGCAGAATTCGCTCTGCGGTCGGTTTGGCATCCGATACGAGTCTGTCATCCACCAAGAAGATTGCCCGGCACACGGATCAGAGCGCGGGCAATGAAAACAGGACGCCTGGGAAGCAGAAGCCAAGTCGCCGGAAGCCGAGTCGCCGAAAGACAGCACGTCCCTACGGCGCCAATCCACCGCGACGCGAAATTGCCGAACTGACCGCGGCCCAGCAACTTGCCGAGCAGGCCGGCTCGCAGGTCGAAGCGACGCACGTCGGCCATGGGCCACGAGAGTGGGTCATCGGTGGCGGGCCCGAATGCGACATCGTGGTCCATTCGCCCTACGTCTCACGGCGGCACTGTCGCGTCTGGGAAACCGAGGGCCTGTACTGGCTGGAAGACCTCGGATCGCGAAATGGCACGCACGTGAATCGTCAACGAATCGAAGGCCGACAGGCAGTCGATTCCGAAGACTTGATCACCCTCGGCACGCTAGCCCGGATGCCTTGGCCGCCACGCGAAGCGCCCAGCGACGGTCCGCGACGCGAGGTGCACATCGTCCGCATTGGCCGAGCGACATCGAACGACGTGGTCTTGCGAGACGCCTCCGTTTCGCGGCGCCACGCACAGATCAGCCTGTTTTCCGACCACGCCGTGGTCGAAGACCTTGGCTCGACCAACGGCACCTACGTTGGCGAGTCGGCCCTGCGAGTTAATCGCCAGCGGGTCACCGACAAAGATGTGGTCCGTATTGGCCGCTTCCATTTGCCCGTGGAGCAGATCATCGCCGGCCACGTTGCCGGACCTCTCTCGAAGTGAACGACTGCGGTCGACCGGTTTGTTGCACGTTGGTTCGCCCCACCGACGCCATCAGCCGGTCGGCCGTGTTTTTTGCCCGGCCCAAATATAAGTGGCCGGGCTCGCCGGCGATTTCTTGCTGCAGTTTCCGCGAATATTTCGCCATAAGTCTTTGTAAGCGTTTACCTTACGCCGTAATCGCTGCGTGTCAAGGTTGACTCTGCGGCAAACCGTGGATTTCTTTTCCCGCTTCTCGATACCAATCTAGCGGTCGAGCGGTATTACTCCTGCGTTGAGACGGCGAAGCGTTACTCTACGCCCGCCAGCCAAACTCATCTTGCCGCACGCCTGGCAAGACCGTTGATGGGCGAGACCGTTAATGGCGAGAGCCGGCGACGACTTTTCGAGGGCCACGGAAGCTGATGACGTCGGCGATCGAGATTTGCGCGCCCAGTTTGCCCGCGTCTTCGCCCAAAACGACCGCTGGTTGTTTGCCTATTTGGTAACCCTTCTAGGCTCGCCAGCAGATGCAGAAGAAGTTTTCCAAGAGGTCTGCGTCATCCTGTGGCGTGACTACGACAAGTTCGATCCGACAACCAACTTCATGAAGTGGGCGAGCGTCATTGCCCACCACCAGGTACACCGATTCCGCCGCACGCAAACCAGAAGAGCCAAGCCGCTATCCGATGCCGTTGTTGATCTCCTGGCAGACGAAGCGGTAGCTAAAGCAGACCTTATGGATTCACGGCGACTAGCCTTGCACGACTGCTTGAAGAAGCTGCCTGCTTCGGATTTGGAGCTGGAGCGCCACTGCTATTCTGACAGCCGCCGCTCGATGAAGGCAGTTGCTGAGCTACTCGGCCGGCCTGCCAATACCGTTTACAAGGCGATGAATCGCATTCGCCAGTCTTTGCACGGTTGTATCGATCGCAAGCTCGCGTCGGAGGGCACCGTATGACACGCCCGACGAAAGCGACGTCTGAGTTCCGCCGACTGCTGGCCGATCACTGCAACGGCACGCTAGAGGAAAGCCAGTTCGAGCGGTTCGACGCATTGCTGCACAAAGACGAGGCGGCTCGCGAAACGTACCTGGCTTGCATGGCAGTAGAAGCCGAGCTGCATGCTTGCCACGCCAGCTCGGCATCGCCTGCTGAACAACCGGCGGCATCAGCTCAGCCGCGTAGCTTAGAACCAGCAATCAATCGCTCGCGTTGGGCATCGCGGTTTGCGATTGCGGCAGCATTAATCGGCGTTGCGGTGCTATCGAGCGGTCTAACGCTAACCGTCGAGAAGTTGAGCGACCGCAACGCTGATGCAGTTGCGACTGCCAACGCAGAGGCTTCGCAGCTCGCCGTGACGCCGGTTGCCCGCATCTCCGCAACGCGCAACTGCCGGTGGAAGAAGCCCGAAGGCCAAGTTGGCTTCGGCGCCGAGCTAATGCCCCAACAGCGGTTAGAACTGGCCGCAGGCGTGGCCGAAATCGCTTTCGATAGTGGCGCCACGGTCATCCTCGAAGGGCCTGCCACGCTTGACATCAACGACGGTAAAGACGCTCTCCTGCTTAGTGGCCGGTTGGCGGCTCGCGTGCCAAGTGCGACGGGTTGGTTTACCGTTCGCGCCGGACGCATCGGCGTCGGCGAAGAACAGCCGCGTGCAAGCCACGCAGAGTTTGGCCTATTGGCCGATGGACGCGGCGGCGGCGAAGTGCATGTCTTTGGTGGCTCGGTCCGTGCCCACCTGCTCGACAACGCCGGCGATCAAATTCGCTCGGTTCAGTTGCTACCAAGTGAAGCAGCCCGCGTACGACCGGCTTCGACGACCGTTTCGCGTTTCCGTGCCGATGGCGATCGCTTTGTCCGCTCGCTGTTTTCGTCCGGCGGACCACACGGCGGGCTCTACGCCTACGAAGGATTCGATTATCCGTCGGGGCCTTTGGCCTGGCAAAATGGCGGCTTCGGTTGGGCAGGTCCTTGGGCCGACATCGAAGCAGGCGACGACCTCGATCCCAACAGCATGGGCGGGTCGACCAACCTCGTAACCGAAGAGAGTCTCGCCTACGGACCGATGGCAGCTACGGGTAACCGTGCAATACAAACGAGTCAACGCAATCGCATTCGCCGCGCGTTGAGCACATCCGTCGGCGGTGTGTTTGATGCCGCCGGTCTGGTGGAAAACCGCGATGGTCATCGCATGCTTGGTAGCGATGGCAAGACGATTTACGTGAGTTTTCTGCAGCGAATTGATAAGCTTGATGACGTGTTCTACGGGTTCGAGATGCACCGCGGCGATGGCAATGGCAATCGTGTCCTGTGCTTCGGCAACGGCGCCGACGGCGCTGGTTACGGCGTCACCTCGAATTACAATGCATACGGCGCACGCAATTTCCCTTCGCTGGGCGAAGAGAACGCGGACGTCAACCTTATCATTGCAAAGATCGAGTACGGGACAGGCGATCGCGATGTTGTGACCGTTTATCGCAACCCCGCATCGCTGTTGGACGAGTCTCGCTGCGAACCTATCGCCAAGCTGCGTGGCAACTTTGCTTTCGACCGCATCAGCTTTGGCAACTTCGACGGGAGTAAGCAGCACGAAGTGGACGAGGTTCGCATCGGCACTAACTTCCGAGCGGTCACCGGTAAACGAGATCCCGCAGGCAACCTGGAGCGCAGCGTCGCGGAGCTACAGGACGGGTGGTTTGCCACAAAGCCGGTCGGCGTGGCGGGTTCGAGCGGAACCTATTTGCGACCTTTGAGTTTTTAATCGTTAGCGACTACCGTGTTGGACCGGCGTCGGCCAAGCCCCAAGCTTCTGCCTTCGCCATAACCTTTTCCAAAGCGACTTTTCAAAATCTATCTCGCCACGTTGTTGGGCAGCCGAGCTTCTCGGGCAGCAGCTTAGCGAGACAAACTTTTGCCGGGCGTTGAGCAAAAATCGATCCTGTGGTCGGCCACCTTCGCGGTGGTCGTACCGCAGGAGTTGATCGGCACGTACTTGGTGATGACACCTACGATTTTTTGTTTCTCTACTCAGTTGTTTCTACTTGGGAGGTTACAGGCTCATGAGACTTTGTTTAGCTCTTCTGGCGGCCGCCATCATGGCAGCCCCAGCGTCGGCACAGATTGTTGTCGACGGTACCGTTGATGCATCGTACGGCTTGCCCGTTTCGATTCAGACGGTGAACACCGAATTCGGTGACGAAGATGGCATTAACGATCCGAATGGTGGCGAACTCGACGCAGCCTACTTGGCGGTTGAAGGGCAGAAGCTGTTCATCGCCATTTCGGGCAACCTAGAAACAGATAGCTTTAACAAGCTGAACCTATTCATCGATTCAGTCGCTGGTGGCGAGAATACGCTTGCAGCGCAGAACTTCGATTTTGGTGATGTCGGCCGGAACCTTGGCCTTGTTACGTTTGCACCAGGCTTCGAAGCAGACTATCAAATCTACGCCCGCGCGGGTGGTGGTAACTTCGAAACCGACATCGTCGATCGCCTGGGCGGCGTCAGCACGGACGTGCTTGCTTCGACGGGTACGGCGCCATTAAGTGGTGACTTTGGCATTGCGATCGGGGCCAACGACGCGGCGCTGACTGCCAATGGCTCGGGCGTGCTGGGCGAGGCCGTGAGCGACGGTGCACTTGCTTTCGCTCTGAACAACTCCAACGCCGCTGGCGTTGTGGGCGGTTCTGGCGCTGCTGATCCGTTTGCTGCCGCAGCGGTCACGACTGGTGTCGAGTTTTCCATCGACTTCGCCGAACTTGGCCTCAGTCGCGGCGACACTGTTAGCTTTGTCGCGATGTACGGCAATGGCGATAACAACTTCATCTCCAACCAAATCCTAGGTGGCCTTGCAGCGCCGCAGGGCAACTTGGGCGCCGATGGTGCTGGAAACTTTTTCGGCGATGCCAGTGGTGTTGCGCTCGACTTGTCGGCCGCTACTCCGTTTAGCATCACCATCCCCGTGCCCGAGCCCGGTTCGGCCGTGCTCGTGCTGATGGCATCGGCGATTGCTGGCGCCTTGGGCATGCGTCGCCGGTTGGGCTAAGTCCCATCGGTGTGGTACGGCGAATCGCTGTGCCGTGATTAGTTATTCGACCCGCGGGGCAGCGGGTCAGCCGTCAACCTTGCCGCCCGGCCTGCCATCGGTCGGGCGGCTAGGGCGTCG
>JBCDCL010000014.1:0-15160 GCA_039182175.1 Planctomycetota bacterium | reverse complement strand
GTAAAGATCGAATAAGTTAGCCGAAAACCACGATGCTGCGTCAATGTCTGATCGATTAGACTAGCGACAGTGAGGTGTGGTTTCGAGCAGCGTTGGAGGCAATCCGTGCGGAGTCTTTTCTTTGCGACTGTCGGCGTCGCGATCTTTGCGATCGCAGCGCCATCGTCTGCGGTCGATTTCCAATTCTACGGCCGGTCGGGCGATGGGATCGAACTCGACTTCGGATCGCTCCCGGGCGTGGCGGCTGGGGCGGCGTTTAGCAATGCCAGCCTTGAAGCAACCAGCCAAAACCCCCTTGGCGCCACGACGCTGTTCAGCAGCAGTCTGCTTTCCCAGGGCAACTTTGCCACGGACGGTCGGCTGTGGCTCTTCCCCGATCCCAACCTGTCCGTCGGGGACACCCGCCCCGATGAGCGTGGGTTCCAAGGCACACTCCGGGGGTCGGTAGACATCGACGGCGTTGCCAAAACGTTCGCCGTCACCGTTCAGCCGGGCTACACGGGTGTCGGCGAAGGTTCGGTGGGGCAAAGCCTGGAGGGGTTCGGCCGTACCAATAACCCGCTGTTCGTTGCCCAGCAACAGCAACGGCTCCGCTATCTCGGCTACGTACGGGCGGGTGGCGGCCGCGTGTCGGTCAGTGGCATTTTCGACACGGCGACGGACGAAGCCATCCGAACTTTCCAGGGCGTCTTCATCGGCGGTAACAATACGTCGCAGGCCAACACCGACGGGATCATCGGCCCCATCACGGCGGGTTGGCTTAACGCCGGCAATGCCCCCAGGTGGGGAGAATTGATCGATCCCGATCCGCAGACGCCGGGCACCTTTAGCGTCAGTCGCATGATGGGCGACTTCGACATCCTGCCCGCCCGCGATCCCGGCACCGGCATCCGGACGGGCAATACGCCACAGACCGAGCGGTTTGGGTCGAGCTGGATGAACGAACTCATCTTTGCTGGCGCCCCGATCGGCCGCGAGGCGACCAATCGTCCGTTGCTGATCAACGCCCTGTCGACCGTCGATGGCTACGGCTCGGCCTGCTGCCACAATACGCATCGCGTTGGCATGGATATCGACATGCATCTCAGCAGTGCGTCGCACGACTTTGGCAACGGGTTTGTCGACTTCGAAGAGCAGCTTGCCGTCGATCACGTGGTCGGCCTCGTCGAAGCAGGCCGGCAAGGCTTACCTGAGCTGGGGCGAATTCAGCGGGTGATTATTTCGAACCTCGACGTACGCGATGCGTTGAACGCTCTCTACCCCGGCATCGCCATCGGCGATTCGAGCGGCGTCCATTTGAATCACTTCCACATCGACGTCGGCGCTCCGGCCCAACAGGCGGGGCTTGCAAACTTGGCGGGCGATTTCAATCTCGATGGCGTGGTGGATGTCGCCGACTACACCGTCTGGCGAGACGGGCTCGGCGCCACGCACGACGTCACCGACTATTTGATCTGGCGAGTCGCCTACCGTGGCGGCGTCGCTTTCATCAGCGTCCCCGAACCGACTAGCGGCTTGCTGATGTCGCTAGCAGTGTGCGGAGCATTTGCGCGGCGCCGGGCATCTTCGCGCGACCGTATGTAAAAACGTGGGTGGCGATTAATCGTCGTCCACGGTGTTAGGGTAGATACGCAACCAATCGCGTTTCATATCTACCACGACCCAGCCACGCTGCTCTGCTTCGCGAAGTCCACGGTCGAGGCGCCCGACGCGCGACTGGCGATCGTAGGCCCATTCTCGCTCTGCGTCAGTGTGGTGAATGAGCACGCCTAGTCGGTTGCCCCGTCGTTTGCCGGCGCCGGCGGTAGTCCACTGGAGCATCTGAAAGTCGCCATCAGAGTTGCCAAACGCCACGATTGGCCGGCGGCCAATGTGCCGGTGGATGCCAACAGGCTTTCCCGCTTTGTCGTCGATAAAGTCAAGCTCGGGCAGGCGTGCGATAACGGGCTCGCCATCGACAACCCGGTACTCGGTCTTCACGCTTGAGCCGACAACTTGCTCGGGAGGAACGCCGTAAACCTGCTCGGCCCACGGCCGAATGAAGTCGATCCCACCACCAGAAACAATAAACGTTTTGAAGCCGTTCGCTCGCAGGTAAGCAAGCACTTCGAGCATTGGCTGGTAGACCATCTCCGTAAAGAGCCGGCCGGTCGTTGGGTGGCGTGCGGTAGCAATCCAGTCGAGCACCACCTGCTCGAACTCGTCCGCCGTCATGCCGGCATGCGTGGCCATAACGATTTCGAGCAACGCCTTCTCGCCACCCTTGAGCGCAGCCGCGTGGTCGCCCCGCAGAATCGAGGCAAACGGCTCTTGCTCTCGCCACTCCGGATGGTCGCCTGCAAGTTGCTTGACGCGATCGATGGCGAAGAGCGCTTGAAAATACATCGGCTGCTCAGCCCACAGACAACCATCGTTGTCAAACGTCGCGATTCGCTCCGCTGGTTGGACGTAGTCAGGCGAGTCCTCCGCCGTGGCGCTTGCGACAAAGACAAGAAGGGCATCTTTCGCCGGGCCATCGTTCCACGAGGGCAGGGGATCGCTTGCCCAGGCGGACGCAGCGCAACAGACGGTGGCGACCAGCACCAGCACGATCAGACCGAGTCGGCTTATCACTATGCGGCCTCCAAAAGACCAAGCCCGCCGACCAGCGTGGTCAGCGGCCCGGAAGATTCAACACGCGGCTACTTGGAGCCGACGCCTGCCTTAATCTGCTCGATCACCTTGTCGAGGTTAAAAGAGCCAGGCGTCTGGCTCGGCGGGTACTCCTGCATGGTCTTCAGGAATTTTGCCGCCACGTCCTGCATTGGCACCAGCACATAGGCGCGATCGATGTACCAATCCCAGTAGGTGTTGGAATTCTCTTGCGACTTCTCAAACGGATCGCGACGCAAATTAAAGAGGTAGGGAATTCTCAACGGCACAAACGGCTCTTGCCAGACGCCAAGTTGCACGCCCCGGTTGGCAAGAAAGACCGCCTTCCAGGGGCCGAGGCGGATGGCGACAATCTGCCCTTCGTCGTTGACGTACATAAACTCCTTGCGTGGCGACTCTTCGACCTTGCCCATCAAGTAGTCGAGTTGGTTGTAGCCGTCGATCATGTTGCGGTACTCGCGACCGATCAGCGTCGTCCCCTCGGCGAGTTTCTCCTTGATGTTCGGCTCGCCAGCGGCGGCGGCAAAGGTCGGCAGCCAGTCTTCGTGGGCGACGATGTCGTTCAGAGTCACGCCTTCAAGAAACTTCCCAGGCCAGCGTACAAACGTCGGCACGCGGTAAGCGCCCTCCCAGTTGGAGTTCTTCTCGCCACGGAACGGGGTCGTGCCGGCGTCGGGCCACGTGTTGTAGTGCGGGCCGTTGTCGGTCGAGTATTTGACGATCGTACTCTCAGCAATGCCAAGCTCGTCCAGCAGGTCAAGCAACTGGCCGACGTGCATGTCGTGCTCCACCATGCCATCGTGGTATTCGTCGCCATCCTTGCCAGACAAGCCGCGGTGCTCTTCTTTGACGTGCGTCCGGAAGTGCATCCGCGTGCCATTCCACCAGCAGAAAAACGGCTTGCCTGCCTCATGCTGCCGCTTGATGAAGTCTTTGGCGGCGGCGATGGTCTCGTCGTCGACCGTCTCCATTCGCTTCTTGGTCAGCGGCCCCGTGTCTTCAATCTTCTGCGTGCCGTCTGACATGGCCCACGATTTGATCACACCACGCGGGCCATACCGCTCGCTAAACGTTTTGCCACCGGGCAGCTTGTAGTCGCTGGGGTAGTCCTCATTCTCCGGCTCTTCCTCGGCATTGAGGTGGTAAAGGTTGCCGAAGAACTCGTCAAAGCCGTGGTTCGTCGGCAAGTGCTCATCGCGATCGCCTTGGTGATTCTTGCCAAACTGCCCCGTGGCGTAGCCCTGACCTTTGAGCACGGCAGCGATGCAGACGTCGGTCTCTTGCCAGCCTTCTTTGGCGCCCGGCAAGCCGACCTTGGTCATGCCCGTTCGCACCGGCACGTTGCCGCCCAGAAACGCCGCTCTGCCCGCGGTGCAGCTTTGCTGGGCGTAGTAATCAGTGAAGGCGATGCCCTCGTCGGCGATGCGATCGATGTTGGGCGTCTTGTATCCCATCATGCCGCGATTGTTGTGGCTGATGTTCCACGTGCCGATATCATCGCCCCAGATGACGAGAATGTTGGGCTGATCCGCCGCCCACGCATGGGGCGTCGCAGCGAGCGTAATCAAGAGCAGTGCGAGAGAACGAATCACTTTCATCGCGGAGGTCTCCTGCCTAGTTGCCGGAATTGCGAGATAAGTAGCCAGGGCTATTGAAGCAGTGACCTGCTCCCCCAGTTGGCACCATATCAGAATAGAGCTTCCTATTCACTCGTGCCAGCCACTTCACGTCGCGGAGGCGTAGCTGTAGCGGAGTGAACTGGCTGGATCGTCTCGGGTGCCGGGGGCCGGTAGCCGAGCGAACCCAAAGGACAGCAGGCCGAATGAAGAGAAGACCGTGTTCGTCGCGGCGTCTTTTTCGAAAAGAGGACATCGATTTCGCGACTGTGTCATTCGAAAAAATGCAAGCGGTTGCTTCGCACGATGCCCCGCACACATCAATCGCCTTAGGTGTATCACTCAGACAGCCCCCGACCGGGTCGGCGGAAGGACAACAAGTAATCAACGTGTATCTATACGTAGGTTGATGATCCACCGGACGCAGCCGGAGAGATTAACTGGCGAAAGTGACTCGACGGGATATCCAAGCACCATGAGCTTAAGGCGGCCTGAGAGGCGAAAAGGCAAAAACGTCGAAACGCGAGCAAACGCGGTTTCGATAGTCCATTACTAGTAGCGTCGGCCGCGTTCTGTAACTATCAGACCAGCAAAAAAGTTGCTTACGGGGACAGACTGGCTGTCAATCGCTGGTTTTCTCTGGCAAGCTTGTCGAATGGCAATCGTAAAGACCAATCCCACCGAAGAGAAGTTACCTATACAATTGGCGACTCCCGGGTGTAACTCATCGTTCAAGAATTGCAAACAGAGATGGCGCCGCTTCTCGTACGGATTGCTAGTGACCTGTCTGGCTGCTGGAAGCAACTTGTCGTCACGGACCTCGTCTGCAAGGCAATCACGTTTGCACTGTTGACGCCACTCCTAGGTGTGTTGTTCCGTGTCATGCTCGCAATGTCGGGCAATGCGGTCGTGACCGACCAGGACATTTTGTACTTCTTGCTCGGTCCGGTTGGCTGGGGCTGCGCTGTCCTAGCTGGTGGGATTTGGCTCGCCATTGTCGCTTTAGAGCAAGCCGCTCTCCTCGGGATCCTCGCGGCGGAGCGGCAGCCTGGAAGACTGGGCGTGACCGGAGCGCTGCAGTTTGCCGGCAGTCACGCACTGCCAGTGATCAAGGTGACAATCCGAGTGGTCGCCCTCACGCTGCTGCCTGTGACGTTCTTTCTAGCAGCGATCGGTCTTATCTACGCCTGGATGTTAGGAAATCACGACATCAACTTTTACTTACGAGAGAAACCGCCAGTGTTCTTCGCCGCCGTCGCTTGTGCGGTGCTTAGTGCAGCGGTTCTCATTGGCGTGCTGCTGCGGCTCTTCTCGGGTTGGTTCTTAGCGTTGCCTATCTTGCTCTTCGAACAGGCGCCCCCTCGGGACGCTTTGCAGGTCAGCAACAATCGCGTCCGAGGGCGCCGTAGGTTGGTGCTGTATGTGATCATGCTATGGCTCGGCGTATCCGCGCTCTCCTCCGCTCTCGTCAGTGGCATCGTCGTTGCGGGTGGCAAGGTGGTCGTTCCGATGGTCGCAGAGCACCTGACTTGGTTGCTACTGGTGCTGGGAGCGATGATTCTCGTCTGGGTGGCCCTTGGGTTAATCGCCAATTTCCTGAGTACGATTCTATTTGCTTCGATGCAATTCGCGATATATGAGCACACGGGTGGCGAGACGCACGTGGCGGGATCGTCGGACAGCGGTAACGGGCCCCGTACGGCGTGGCTTAGTTTGACCATGCCCAGGCTTGTCGCCCTGAGTCTGACGGCGGCCGTTCTCTCCGGCCTGTTGGGCGTGCTATTGATGCGGACACTGCGTGTCGATAACGACATTGCCGTGATCGCTCACCGTGGGGCATCCGCTCGTGCGCCGGAGAATACGCTGGCATCTATTGAACTCGCCATCGAGAAAGGGGCGGACTGGATCGAGATCGACGTTCAAGAGACTTCAGACGGACAGGTGGCGGTCTTCCACGACAGCGATTTCATGAAGCTCGCTGGCAACCCACTCAAGATCTGGGACGCCACCACGGCGGACCTGCAGGCCATCGACATTGGCAGCTCTTTCTCACCCAAGTTTCGGAACGAGCGGGCGCCTCTGCTGCGCGACGTGCTTGAGCTTTGCAAGAGCAGAGCCAAGCTGCTGATCGAGCTCAAGTATTACGGCCAGGACGAGCAACTAGAGCAACGCGTGCTCGACGTGGTCGCGGAGCATGAAATGGAGTCGCAGGTGAAGTACATGTCGCTTAAGCTGCCGGCGGTTAGAAAATTAAAGACTCTCGATCCGCAGGCGGAAGCAGGCATTCTGATGTCGGTGGCGGCAGGAGACATTAAGAGCTTCCCGGCGGAGTTCTGGGCGATAAACGCTCTCTTTGCAAACCGCAAGACCATCGGCGAAGCTCATCGGAACGACCGCTTGGTCTATGTCTGGACCGTCAACGATCCCCTGACGATGTGCCGCATGATTGGGCGAGGAGTCGATGGACTGATTACCGACGACCCCGCGTTGGCTCGCTCTGTCATCCGCCAGCGTAGCCAGCTAAGCCCAGTCGAGCGATTGCTGCTAGAGTTGGCGGATCTGTTTGGTTTCGAGCATGAAGCGTTTCCCCAATAGGTCGACGAGGACGTTATGACCGAAGTCGCATCGACGTTCGATAGCGAGAGACGGTCCGATGCATCCTCGGGTTTGGCCGCGGAGATAAGTTATCGGGATCGCTGGACTTGTCGTAATCTATATCGACGACCTGTCTGAAACACCCGAGAAAGCGAGTGGCGTAAATCCACCCACGCTAGGGTGCAATACTTTGACGAAATAACGCTTATAGCTTGTTTAGCAAGCAATCGTTGGAACAAGATTGGCTCAAGTCGCGTCAGACCCAAACGCAAATACATTGTGTGCAGACAACGATCGCAGGAGTGCGCCAAATGCGTTGGCAAATCGCCGTATCAGGGTCGGTCATAGTCTTGATGGGATTGGTCTGCTGCCCCTTTGTTTCTGCGACGCATGGCGAGGAGATCCGAGCGAAGGGTCATGCAGAGGCAGCGACATCGGCTTCTCGGGCGGCAGAACGGAACCGGCTGTGGCAAGAAGCAAGAGCACATTCTCAAGCGGGTGACTATGCCGCTGCAATCGCCGCTGCCGAGAAAATTCTCCAAGTCGAGATCTGGCTATTCGGTGAATGCGACGACCGAGTCGCTTACACACACGGTTGGATTGGCGATCAGCAGTTCACGTCCAAGAACTACCAAAACGCTGCTTCTTCCTATGACAAGCGTGCCGAAATCCTGACGACGCTCGCGGGGAAGATGGCGACGTCTTAAGTTGCACCATTTTAACAACCGAGCCCAACGCTGCGGTGCAGTCGGTCGGCCACCATCGGATGCCGGTGATACTCGCAGCAGCAGACGCCTGCCGCCTGTGGATGAGCCCCGACCAAAGCGAGCCCGCGGCAATGCAATTTCTGTTCGAGCCATTCACCGGCGAGCTAGTCGTCACGCCGATGGAGTCCTGACTATCGATCAGAACGACACCGGCAACTCTTTCATCGCCATTCGTTCTCCTGCGAATCATGCTCGCGATGCTCCGGGCTGGGCGGGACGCAGAGATCCGATCGGAACGACACTCGGCATCATCGGCAAGCACGTTGGCCGCTCAGCACGACAGGTGCAACGCTATCTCAAGGACGCTGCGGAAGAAGGTTACCGGCGAATAGGCTGCGTTAAGGACCGCATCAGGCGGATTATGGGCCTCCGCATCCTCCTGAACCAGTTCGCCATATCTCACAAAACGACGAAGGCCAGCAACGCTGCTGGCTCTGTAGCCAAGACATCCGTGTCCACCAATAGGGAAATCAAATCCATAACTGACTGCTGGGATAGTTGGCTAACCCGTCAAGGACATCAAGCATTGGCGGTTGTGGAAGTCCGCAGGATCTGTCGACTGCAAGCGGCGAACAGTTCTCAGGGGGTTGCGATCGCGTGGTCAACCTAGGACAACCGGTTGACGTCACGCACAAAGATCGCGGCGGAATGTCGCCACTAGGAACGATACAGCTACACGATAGGAGAAGAGTCATGTTCATCCGCGCTCTGTTCGTCGCAATGCTACTTGCATCGTCGGCCTCAGCAACCGCATTGGAAGAAGTAAACTACTGGCGTACGAAGAACGGCTTGCAGCCCTTCAAGGAAGTTCCTTGGATGACTGAGTTTGCACAACGAAAGGCAGAGTGGCGTGCTGCGCGGCTCGCACAGAACGGGCATCAGGGACCACCTTGTCCAGCTGGATGCCGAGAAGGCACGGGCGAGGCCACGCCCGACTGGGGTTGGCTGACTTGTTGTCAAGAAGAAACCGGCACATGGGCCGGCGCCGGCGTAGCCATTGGGGCGGACGGTCAACGCTACATGGTCCTAGTCATTCACGGCACGCAGGGACAAACGCCCCGAGGTCGCCAGATCGGTGGGGCCGGCGCCCGTTTACGCATCATCAAGACGTCATCGCTGACGCCCGATGCGCCGATTGTCCCGCGGATTCGGCCTTGAGCCAGACTTTCTCATTTCTGCGAGTTGGTCGAGGCAAGTTATACAGGAAGGAATAGCCGCTCTATTCTTGGCGCCTGCCCGATCGTTTGAGAGGCCATTGCCCTTCGCTGATTGTTCCGTCGTGGTGCTTGCCAGCCGTAGCCCTACATGTTTAAGTCACTGTGGATGTCTTTACCGCTTTGAACACCGCCGCATGCGAGGCGGAAAACGATGCAGCCGCTACGCTTGTGCTACTACCCATCCGATGGCCAATCTCTAAAAATCGCCGACCGGCCCTCGCAGCGCTGAGGAATCCGCCGGGGAAGATCGCCTGTACGAAAGAGCTGGCAATGGGGGTGGCCACTTGGCTGCTCGCGCGTACGGCTGTGGAATCGACGATCCCGCATGCTAATGGCTTCGTTGCAACGCTCGTTGCAACACCGATAGTCGTCGCCGCTACATCCTAGGCGTTTGACGCACTGTTTCTCGCCGCAGCAATCCTCTCGGGCGTAGTCGTCCATACTGGATTGTGGACGCTGATCGAGTGCTCTTGACGTCGCAACGACTGGGCTTATTTAGTGAACGCCGTAAAACACCAGATAGGAGGCTCCGTCTGAAACTACGTGAAGCCGATTGACGAGTTCGCAGTCCTGGTCTTCGTCCGTCTTACTGACGGCATGTTCTTCACACTGAAAGAACCCCGCAGTGAATCGATTAGCTTCAGCCTGCAACGCGTTTGCTAAGAGGACCCGCTGGCTTGCAGATTGGTGGTTCGATATCAAGCGTGACCTTTGGATTGCCAAAGAATCAGAGAATCGCAGCCCAATCCTTTGGATCGTCGGGATGTCGGTCGTAATTCTTCGAAGGCTCTCGTTCTTGGAATATCCGAATCACTTCTTCTTCGCCCCGGGCCGAATACCCGCTTGGTTTGTCGACAGCTACCTGCTCATTTGGTTAGGGATTTTGACGGCTGCCTCGGCGGCATTGAACACCGAACAGTATCGCGCCGTCGATTTCTCAGTCGGCTGGACGTTCTTTGCCTGGTTTTGTGCATTGCAAGTCGTGCAGGTGAATGTCCACCGGAACGTGTGGCGCCGCATTACCCACAACGACGGTGGACTGCCGAGAATCTACGGCCGCAATCTTGTGAACGGTTTGATTGGCTTTGTCATGATGAATTGGTTCTTCGGAATCGCCTACTGGCTTGAGCGGGCCAGCCTCGACCCCCAGCCGACTTCCGTGCTGCACGCGATCTACCTTGGCTTCATCTCGGGCACAACGATCGGCTACGGTGAAATCCACCCCGAGACAGATAATCCGGCAACTCTCATCCTCTGGATCTCCATGTCCCACACACTTTTGAGCCTGGTGATGATCGCGGTCGCCATCGGTGCGACCGTCACGACGATCGAACCCAAAGGACAGCAGGCCGATTGAAAGGAAGATCGTCTCTGCCGCGGCGTCTTATTGATTTATACGATATCGAGTTCACGACTGTGTCATTCGAAAAGCTGCAAGCGGATGCTTCGCACGATGCCCCGCACGCATCAATCGCCTAGGCATACTATTCTGGCAGCCTTCCCGAACGGGACGACGGAAGGACAACAAGCCATTACTTTGAATCTATCCGTAGGTTGATGATCCACCGGACGCAGGCGGAAAGACGATCTGTCGAGAGTGACTCGACGGGATAGTCAAGCAACTACGAGCTAACGGCGGCCTAAGAGTCGGAAAAGGCAAAAACGTCTAAACGCGAGCAAGCGCGGTTTCAGTAGTGCATTGGTAACAGAATCGGCGGCGTTTCTTGACAAGCGAACCAACTCGTAGCAGGGCAATCACGTGTCGATCAGAAGCGGCGACCGTCGGCGGGCGTGGACGGGCAGCGGCCTCGCTTTGTCGCTAGGAATATTGCTGCCGGCCGTCGCGTCTGCAGAGTTACCGTATGCGTTCGGGCGTGAGATCAATCTCAGCCGCCCGCAATGGAAGCTGTTTATTTCAGGCGACTATGCCCCGCCTGCTGACAAGGCGATTGATCTGCTTGTGCACTTCCATGGCGATCCGCAGACCATCTGGAACAACGCTGCCAATGCCGAGCTGAATGTGGTCATTGTGACCATAAACTACCGTGGGCTATCGTCTGCCTACAGCGATCCGTTTTCCGACGACACCCTTTTTCAGCGTCTTCTGGACGACGCGCTGAACCGACTTCGTCGACAGCCAGACTTCGGAAGCGCTACATCGTGGAACAAGCTTGCAGTTTCGTCGTTTAGCGCTGGCTACGGGGCGGTCCGTCGCTTATTGGCGACGCCGGCGTACTTCGAAGCGATCGATGGCCTGCTGGCGGCGGACTCGCTCTACGCCACGACCGCGGCTGACGGCACACCGCTCGATGCGCAGATGGCCGACTACAAAAGATTCGCCAGCCAAGCGGCCGCCGGCAAGAAACGTTTTATCTTCACCCACTCGCAAGTACCGACCATCGGCTATGAGAGTACGGTAGAGACGGGTGACGAGCTGCTCAGGCACCTGGGGCTAGAGCCAGAGCTCATCACGAAGAGAAAACTCGGCCCAGTCAATTGCTATCGGCAGGCGCAGCAGAAAGGCTTCAAGCTCTGGGGCATGACTGGCACTACTGGCGAAGATCATCTCTACCATCTGCGTAACATCGGCGAGTGGCTAGGCGACCTGGGGCTGTCGCGTTCGCAGTGACCTCGCCCCGGTTGGGTCAAAGTTAGGGAACGGCAGAAGCGGTCCGATCCCCTTCGTCGAGCCAGTGCTGATGCTGGCACAGGCTGAAAAAAAGCTCTCCAATCCACCAAGATGACCGCTGCCACAGCGAAACGCTGTTCGCCGGCCAAGAAACCGAAGTTTCCGAGTAATGGATCAGCACCGAGTAAACGAACGCGAGTGGAACGCCGATGAGAATTGGCGTTGGGGAGTCTATTACGCCCCGCGTGACCGCCGCGTTTGGGTTCCGAAGCGGTCCAAGTGGATGGGAATCACCCTGAACTTCGCCCATCGGTCTGCGTATCTGTGGTTGGCCATGCTACTGAGCCCCGCCCTGGCCGTGATTGGGGCGATCGTCGCGGTGGTGCTTTAGCAGGCGGTCGGTAAGACGAACCTTCTATCCGAATTAGATTCGTAGGCGACGGGATTTGTCTCTTCTGCAACCCGCTTTAGATTGCGGGGTCGGGTCCAACTGCTGGTGAGCTTCGGAAACTGCCGATGCGCTGCTGCTCAGCGCTTGGCCGAAGATCAAAGACACTGCGGTCGAAGGTGCGGAGATTGCCTGCCGAAAGTGGCTCAGCGGCGTCCTCAATTACTACGAGCGAAAGGCAGCCTGATGCATCTGACGTCGGTGGCGACGACCTCGACGAGTTGGTCGGAGACCGAAGCCCGCGAAGTCGATGCAACCTTGCTCAGTTGTCGCGACGGCGAGCAGAACGAGGTTGAATTGACGGACGCAAGTTCGGCAGATAGTTAGTCCGCGGAAGGTGGTCCAACTTCGGCGGCGTAGAGCAATGCCGTCGCGGTCTCCTCCGTAGCTCTTCTGGCACTTTTGCAAGGGCGTCGTTGCTGAGCACGTAGCTCGGTCCGACGATCTCGGCGTCGTGGTTGACCAGATCGGGAAACCGGAACTCTGGCAAGACTTCGACGGCGACGATCGGTTCTGTCTTGCCCGTCAGAATTCGTCGAACACGATGTCGAGCGTGACGTTGGCGACTCCGTTGTCTTCTGCTTGCTGATTATCGCCAGGTGAACTAGCACGCAGGGACGCGACGCGTTCGCCGACGTCTTCCGCGGGGGTTGCGTCAGCCAGTAGCAGTAGGGCTTCGCGTTGCATCTCCGCTGTGAACGGCTCTTGTTTGCTGGGTGCGAAGTCACGTCGGGCGGCGGGCCGGGTGATCGGTCTGAGGAAGCGGGCGGGCAAGCCATCCGACGCTGGTTGTTTGTCCAAGACCTCAAGCGCTTTATCGACTTCCGAGACGGCTCCGGCTTCGGGGCCAGCCGAGAGGGGGCCAGCCAAGGCAGGGCCAGTCAAGACGGTTCCGGCCGTGGCGGTTCTGGTAGCGGTAGCCACCGGCGACGCGGCGACAACCGAGCTGACCGCTGCTTGCAGCGGCGCCGGTGGCGTGTACTGGAATCCGAAGTGCGTCCGCCAGACGTTGTAGTCGTCCACGGTCACCTGGCCGTCGCCGTCGCCGTCGGCCCCGGTAAGCGGCGCGACGTTTGCGCCCAGCGTGTCACGCCACACGGTGTAGTCGGCCGCGTTCACCACGCCGTCGCGGTTGTAGTCGCCGGGCGCCGCAGTAACGGGGCCTTGGGCTTCGTAGGAGCCGATGTCGATCCGCCGGCCTCCGCCGCCGTCGGCGATGCGATCGAAGTCAGGACCCCGTTGGTCGAAGCGGGGGGTGTCGCCCGCGCCTTGCAGGGTAACGGCGTCGTAGAAGATCGTGCCCCCCGGATCGGCGCCGACGTAAGACAAGACGAGACGCGCCTCGGCCGAGCCCGCGGGGGCCATCGCGACGACTTCCGTCGATCGCCATTCGTTGAGGGGGCTGCTCGCGTCGGCCGTGCGGACGATGGTTTCGCTAAGGCGATCATTAAAGTCGGCGCCGAAAACAGAGTAGAACTCGAGCTTCAGTTCGCCGAACGCCCCAGCGGGCAAGGGGTTGGCGATCCGCCACTGCACGCTGGCGGAGACCTCGGCGCCCGGCTCAACCTCAGCGCCCTGAACCAACACCGAAAACCCTTGGGGGTCGTCGCTCAGCGTCGCCGAGGCGCCGCCATCAAACGCCGGCGAATTGACGACACCGCCGGAGTTGACCAAGGTCCAGTTTTCGAGCGATCCGCCGTTTGCTTCGAAGCTGAAGTTGGGGATCGTGTTGGGATCACCCGCGTCGAGCGCCGGGCTGCCGGGGAGCAGGGCGTGCGTCTGCGTCGGGCCGCCGTTGTCGGCTAGCGGGCCCAGGAGCGGGTCGACGTTGAGCAGGTTGCCGGTGCCGGTCAATCCGGTGACCCCCGAGCCGGTTGTGTCGCCGAGCAGGCTGTAGTTGATCGTCAGCGTGCTGCCGGGATCGGGTCGCAGGTCGGGCGCCGTCCCGTTGCCTGTGTTGCCTGCGATGATCGAGTTCTCGACGGTGAACGAGGGATTGGTGCCGATGCCAACGACAAACACTCCGCCCGCCACCACCGCCGCCTCGTTGTCCGTAACCGTGCTGCTGGTCAGCGTCACAGCACCGGAACCCGAAAAAATGCCGCCGCCTGTGTCACCACTGGTGTTTCCGCTGACGGTGCTGCTCGTCAGCGTCACCGCCCCGGAAGATGTACGGATGCCGCCGCCTCCGCCATAACTAGTGTTTCCGCTGACGGTGCTGCTGGTCAGCGTCACCGCGCCGTCTGACGTAAAAATGCCGCCGCCTAGGCCGCCAATGGTGTTTCCGCTGACCGTGCTGCTGGTCAGCGTCACCGCCCCGGAAAGCGAATAGATGCCGCCGCCTAGGCCGCCACTGATGTTTCCGCTGACCGTGCTACTGGTGAGCGTCACCGCCCCGAAAAACGTATGGATGCCGCCGCCATGGGTACCGAAGCTTGTGGTGCTATTGCCGCTTACTGCGCTACTCGTCAGCGACAGCTGGCCGCTCGAATCAAAACGGACGCCGCCGCCGTTCTCGAAGAACCCCGTTGTGTGGCCACCGGTGACGGTGAGGCCGTCCAGCGTCAGGTCGCCCGACGCGGCCGAGAAGTTCAACACCCGGACGTTGTCCGACAAGACGCCAGCGTTCGTGCTTGCCGCGACGTCTGTGATGAAGGACCCGTCGGTGACGTCGTCGCCCGCCGCGTCGCCCGAGATCACGACGCCTGTGCCCGTTGTGCCGTCGATCGTAAGCGTGTCGGTGATCTCCAAGTCCTCCCCGCTGGTCAGCCGGATCACGCTCGCGCCGCCGCCCGTGAACACGGCTGGGTCAAAGCTGATGGCTTCGGCGCCCGGAACCTCATTGGCCAGCAAGATCGCTTCGCGTAGCGAGAGGTCACCGGCGGAGAAATCGCCGTCGAACTCGTCCTCGGCCAGATCGACGACAAGCTCATCCGGGAGGAGCGAGAGGTCGCTGAACAGCAGCTCAAACGCGCCGATGTCTGCCCGACCGAACCCGACGCGATCGAAGCCACTGCCCCGCTGATCGAAGCCGCCCGCGATGCTTGGGTCGCCCGCATTGATGGCCGGGCTGCCGGCGAGCAGGGCGTGGGTCAGCGTGGGGCCGCCGTTGTCGGCCAGCGGGGCGAGCAAGGCGGGCTGGTCGAGAACGTTCCCCGCGCCGGTCGATCCGGTGACCCCCGAGCCGGTCGTGTTGCCGATCAGGCTGTGGTTGACCGTCAGCGAACCACCAGAGG
>JBCDCL010000013.1:0-15481 GCA_039182175.1 Planctomycetota bacterium | reverse complement strand
CGCCCGTCGCCTCGGCAAGGTCACCTCGGGCCTGCGCTTCGCGATCGAGGAACTCGTGTACCGCTTCCTCGAACACATTGCCATGCTCGGTAGTGACCGCCGCCGACGCTTTCTTTTGCTCAAGCTTTGCCAGCGTCGTTTTGACTTCCTCTTGGAACTTGTGGTTGGTGGCGATGTGCGATTCGAGCGTCTCCATCAATTGCGTCTTGAGTCGCGATAGCCCCGATTGCTCGTTGTCGAGCGAGAACTCGCTACTGATGGTCCGCTGCGCCCGGTCGACATTCTGCACCAGCCGGCTGAGGGCCGAGTCTTCTTTGTCGAGCGAAAACTCCTTGATCACCTCATCAATTTTGCCCTGCAGGTCTTTGCTTAAGTCGCCGTGCTTGCCGGTCAATTCGTCGACCAATCGCCGGAGGGCGCCTTCGCGATTGTCGAGTGAAAACTCGCTCAGCACTTGATCACGCTGCTTAGTTAGTTCGGCGTCGACGGTCCGCTGGAGCGACGCCACCACGCCTTGGGCTTGGCCCGGGTCCAGCAGCCGCATCAACGGACTATCGCCACCAACATGCTTGCCGAGCGTTTCGGTCAGCGTCTGCGCAAGGGGCGACGCTTTGCCATTGAGCTGATTCTTGAGCAACCGAGCCAACTCGCCATCGTCGCTAACCAGTCGCCCTACTCGCTCGCTGAGTTTGCCACTTTGAGGATCGAAGTACTCCTTAAGCACGCTGGTGGTTTGCTGATGCGAGAGACGGGCGTGCTGTTCGAGCGACGTTTGCAGGTTAGCCAGCAGCTCTGCACTGGCGTTGCGAACGAGATCGGCATCGACTTGGCTTGATGCATGCCGCAAGGCCATCACGCCAATCCGCAGCGCATCGAGGGCAAAACTATCTCGCGGCCGGCCTTCGCTGCGGCGCCAAAGCTCGTCAATCACTTCGCGATCGCGAACCGTCAGCTCTAGCCGTAACGCTGCCGGCGGTTCCTCAGAAGGATCTGCCGGCGAGTCGGTAGGGTGATCTTCCAACCGCGTATCGTCGTCGGCAGGGTGATCTTCGACGAAGAACGAAGATTGCGTAGGGCCAGACATCCGTGCTACCTCGGGGCTTTTCGCCAAGCTTATGCGAGTACCGCGTACCGCGGCGCTCGCCGTCGCGCTGAGTGTACATCCGTCACTATGGCAATTGCCACGTTGCCGTGCAACCGCTCGATAGCAGCGAGCGTCTCGGTAAAGTTGTCCTAACCGGCGCCGCCTATCAGGAAAGCGGCTACTCTTCGCTGCCGATTTGCTTTTGGAGTTCGTCCCAGGTCAGTTTTGCCTGCTCGACACTACTGAGGGCATCGTCCTCTTCGGCGTAGTGATGCCGCTCCATGCGGACGGCGGTCACCTCATCTTCGAGGGCGGCGATCCAGTCAGGCACGTCCAAACCCGAGCCGCACGGTTCTTGCATCAAGCTGTCGAGTTCGTCTTCGAGCACCGCCATAGTTGGATTGACTTCGCGATCTTTCGCCGGACCTTCGGCGACGGCCGCCATCGCCGGGCGGACGAGCGCTCGTAGGCGATCGATCGTTAGCGGACGCACAAACCGCTCGGCGAGTCGCTGGGCAATGGTTGGCAGCCGCATGCCGTAGCGTTCGCAAAGGACCGAGAATTGTTGGGCGAAGTCGTCGGCCGGTTCGGTTGTGCGATCGCCCACCACGCGTCGCCACATCTCGGCCGCTGCCGATCGTCCTTGGCGAACCAAAATCTTGTGGGCAAGAAAAACCGGCTTGAGCTTCCACGCGATGCGATCGTAGCCGGTGCGTAGCCGTAGGAAATCGACAAACGTGTACAGCATCTCCCCGTGGTCGCTTTGCGTGGTGGTGCTGTTGTAGTCGCGATACTCCCTGTAGTTCTCCACTACCGCCTCGATGGCGATGGTCAGCATGGCGATCGCTTCGTCGCGCTTGAGCGGGCCGCCTAGTTCGTCGAGCAGCCGCAGTTCGTGATCCTGGCTTTCGTCTTTTTCCAGATTGCTTAGCCACACCGCCACGCCCTGATGCAAGATGGCTCGCAAATTGCCGAGGGCTAAGAACTTCTGTGTGAACAGATCACCGCCGTATCGCTTGATGAACGCGACAAACTGCTCCCACTGCTGGTCGGATCCATCGCGGGAGTGCGACGCCAGCTTTTCGACCACACTCAGCCGCACCGTCATGCTGTGGCGGAGCCAGCGATCGAGTTGGCTTTCGGTCAAGTCCTGCAGAGCTTGGACAAGCAGCGTGTCGGAGGGGCGGATATCGCCGCCGATTCCTTCTTCAATCGCTTTCGCGTCGATGTCTGGCGTTGGCCCCGAGCCGTTGTCCCAATTGTCGGCCGAGGCGACCAAGCAACGAACAATCGCCTGGTATCCGTTTTCAAACAAGCGGTCGTACTCGGTCATCGCATCGCGACCGACTGGGTGATCGACTTCCATCCGTTGGGCGACGTCGAGTAGTTCGCACGTTTCACGCACCAACCCCAGTCGCGGTAGCCAGCCGACCAGATCGTGAATCAACTGGTGTAGCGCCCGTGCTTTGACGATCTCGCCTGGGTCGCCCCCTTTTCCGAGCGGAATGTAGAGCAGCGGTTCGCCAGCCAACGCTTTGCAAAACTCGGCCCATTGCTCGCGGACACTCGGGGCGTCGCCCGCCAGTACGGCTCGCAAGATTTCAATCGTGCGAGCAAAGTCGGTGGTAGCCGACTTGGAGCCGCTCGCCAGTTGATCGGCCGGCAGCGCCGCGGCCCGCAGCAACCGTCCCGCGTCGGACATCTCGACGCAGGTGGCGATGATTTGCTCGATTAGCGAGTCCTTCAGCCGCCGCCGGCGGTCGTATTCGACCATCGATTCATGCACGCCCCGTGGCGAAGGGATGCGGTGCTGGTGAACCGCTTCGAGCAGTCGGCCGAGTTGGTTGTACCGGCTGACCGCCTCGCGTTGCCAGGCTTCCAGTTGCTCGCGTCGGTCGGCGTCGTGGGCAGTTTGCGTAGGTTGGAAGGCGCCCCAGGTGATGGCAGTCCGTTTCCACAAACCGGCGACCATCTCCAACAGCGCAAGCCGCCGGCCGATGCGTTCGGTCTCTTCTTCTAGCTCGTACTCGGTCTCTTCGCCACCACCAGGCTCGAAGATAGACGAGTCCATGCCGTCGTCGCTCGAGTCGCGAAAGGTGACATCTTCGTAGGCGGCGCTGAATAGATTGTCGAGTTCGTCGTCTTCGTCATCCTCGTCGGGGTCGTCGAAGCCGCCACTGCGGTAGTCGTCGTCCCGAAAGTCGTCTTCTAATGCACTACCTAGATCGTCGTCGCTTTGTTCGTCGTCATCATCATCGAACAAGTCCTCTTCGTCATCGAAGGGCAGATCGTCGTGGCTGCGGCGGTCAAATGGCCGGCGGCCGCTGGCGTCGAGTTCGAACGACGGTGCGTGCCAAGTTTCTTCAGCGCTCGCTTCTAGGTGGGCGAAGAACTTCACGATCACAGGCCACTGATCCTCACCCGTAGCAAGTTGGTGGGCTTCAACCATTCGCAGCCAGCGTTCTGCCAGCGGGTAGAGCGATGCGTCGCCCCCTTCCAATGGCGTGAGGTCCGACTGGGCGACCCACTGCATCATCAACGCCATCGACGCTACGCGGTCGTCTTGGTCGAGCAGCGCCTCGATTACCAACTGGAACGCTTTGGGCGAGTCGAACTGGTCGACGAACATTCGCCAGAAGCCGATATCGCCTGCGGCGGCCCCTGCTTTGTGCCAGGCGTTGAGTGCGCCGGCGACGAGGTTGGTCGAGACCTCGATCTCTTTAGCGACTAGCCGCCGGACATCGGTCACGGTGGGGGTTGCGAATTGATCCCACCAATCTGAAAGCCGGCCTAGTGTCTGGCTGAATTCGTCTTCGTGCGATTCGTCGTCGATCGCCGCGGCTTCGGCCCACGCCCGGCTGCAAAGATCGAGCACCTGCTCGACCAGTTCGATCAGATCGTCCACGCGGTAGTCATGCACCGTGTCTTCGATCGCCGGGAACAAGCTAAAGTTGCCGCCGAAGCCAACCACATTCCACGGATCGACCAAGGCGCCACACTCGATGCCCCGGCTAAGCAGGTCTTCGATCTCCGGCAGTTGATTGCGAACTTGGGCGAGATCGCGACGATCGAGCGCACGGTGGCCATCGGCCAGCCGGCAATAGATTTGGCTCAGCATTCGGGCCGACGCCACGCGGACCGTCTTGGCTTGCCGCAGGGCCGCCTCTGGATAGCCCATGCGGGCGAAGAGTTGTGCAAGATGAACGTGCTGCATCTGCGTCGCGCGACGGCGAGCGAGTTCTTGATTCAGATGCTGCCGGGCGCCAGCGAAAGGTTGCCGCATTCGCGCTGCCTCGGCACGCAGCCGGTCGCCATGCGAGCCTGCGGCGCGAGCCAAGAGTTGGTGATAGAACGTATCACGGTAGTGAGCGATATGCGGCAGCAGCGAAGCGAGCGTCACTTCGCTACTGTGCCGACCAGGGCCATTGCCACTGGTGCCCGACGCCATCAGCATCGTCCCCGCTAACACGCCGGCGGCTTCAAACAATAACTCGTTGCGGTCGTGTTCTTTTGCGGTCGACAGTTGCTCGACTCGGGAGAGCAACGCCTCCAACGCAATCGGCTGCAAGACGAAGCGCCGGTAGTGGCCGTGGTTGTCGATGCGATTCAGGTCCCACTGTCCAAAGTGGTGGTTCGGCCGTTTGCACGCGGGGTGGTCGAAGTCGTAGGCCCGCGGGTCGACTGCCAATTCTTCGATCAAATCGGGGTCGAGCCACGCCTCCCGCAAAAGTGCGGGGTCGGTCTCTTTCAGGATCGAAAGCGTCAGTGCTACTAACTCGGCATACGGTCCGTGGGCGACACCCGCCCCTTCGACAAACAGCGGAATCGGCCGGATCCACTCGTGGCGGTATGGCTCGATCTTCTGCTCGGTCTCCAGCACCGCAACGGGCCGGTAGCCGATGTAATCATCCAGGCGATCTCGCGCGGCCGGGACGATCCGCTCCGGTTCGTCCCAAGGCGGTCCTTGAGCGAGCACGGCCTCGAAGACTCGTCCCAAAAAGTACGGCCGCCATAGCTCGCTCGGCCGGCGGTGCCATAACAAGTCGCGATGGAACTCGCGGTAGGCGGGGCGGAATTGTTCGGTCACCAATTGCAGCACGCCCCGCGCCTGCGTTGTGTCGGCAAAAGCGCCGCCCGCGGGCTGTAGTTCTTCGAGCCGAGCGAGCAGGTCGGTGGCGATCACCGTCACCGTATCAGCCTGGCCGTCTCGCTGCTCAACAATCGCGTAGAGGTCGCTGATGTTGCGAAGGAAATTGGCGTCGGGCGCCCCTTCGGAGAAATTCAGGTAGCCGGCGATCTTGTCGAGTAGGCCGACGTACTCAGCAGGTTGAGGAGCGTTGGAACTCATCGTCTATTCGGTCAAAGGCCAAACCGGCAACGGCAATTGAACCGAGTCCCCTGGGGGCAGCGGCGTGATGCGTAAATCGTGAATAGCCCAGGGGTTTTTGGGCCTCAGCAGCGAAATTATCCTACGGCAAGCTCGCCGCGTCGGTCGAGGGGCCAGTCTTGGCCGGCCCCGTACCGTTTGCCGGCGGTAGGCCAGCTTGTCGGCGGTTGGCCACAGCTTTCGCACTTCCGTGCGATCGTGTGCGTTTGTGATTAAACTGGAAGTTCTGCTCGAAGCTGCCCATTGCTTCGCTTCCCTGCACCTCCTCGATTCCTCCCGCTACGAGTTTGTGATGCTCGACTGGTTGAAATACTCACGCTACCGCCTGCTAGCAATCGCCTTGTTGTCGTCGCTCGGCACGGTGGCCCGTGCAGGCGTGCTTATTCCGGAAGAGCTTGCGCGTCGCAACGGTTTAGAGCGCGAGTGGTTTTCGCAGGTGCAGGTGAACCCAGCCCGGCATGGCGTCGAGCGTATCACGCTGAGTGGCGATCTGCTCGTTGCCCTGACCACGGCAGGCGTTGTGCATGTGATGGATGCCGAGACGGGAGAAACGCAGTGGATCGCCCGCATCGGCAACCCGGCCTATCCCAGCCTTGGCCCGGCAGTCGACGCTAAGCACATCGCGTTGGTCAACGGTTCGACGCTCTTCGTGCTCGACCGAACCGATGGCCGAGAGATTCTGAGCAAGCAAGTCGGTGGCGGCGTCGGTGGAGGGCCGGCACTCACAGACGACTACGTTTACGTCTCGCTGTTCAGTGGCAGAGTCGAAGGTTTCCCGATACCGATCGCACGGCGCCGACTTGGTACTACTCTTCCTTCGGACGAATCTTCCAGCGGGCTGTCTCGACGGCGGAGAGTGTGGTCTGGAGCACCGATCGCCGGCGACTCTACGTTGCGGCGGCAGACGCTAGTGGCGTGCGATACCGATTCGACAGCGGATCGCCGATCGTCGCGCCGCCGACGGTACGCTCGCCATTGGTCTATGCTGCGTCCGAAGCGGGTTATGCATTTGCTTTGGAGGAGAAGTCTGGCCAGCAGCGTTGGCGTTACGCCACGGGTTTTCCGGTTAAGCGTTCGCCGGTGGTCGTTGGCGAGTTGATGTTCGTCGACACCGAAGAACCTGCCCTGCATGCCATCGAGGCCGAGACGGGCCAAGTCCGCTGGATCACGCCAGGAGTGTCGCAGTTCGTGTCAGCGAGCGAGACGCGGGCCTACGGCGTCGACAAGTTTGGCGGGCTCGTGGCGATGGATATCGAAAGCGGCGTCGTACAAGCCCGGGCCGCGAGCCGGGGCGTCAACACGGCAGTGCTCAACGACCAGACCGACCGGCTGTACATCTACTCGCGCGATGGGCTAATCCAGTGCTTCCACGAGATTGGCGCCGACGAACCCGTGTATTATCGGCCACGACTCAAGCCGGACGGTGATGAGAAGGCCGAGACGGCTGAAGACGAATTCGGTGAAGAAGCGGCCGAGCCCGCCGTGGATGAAGCGGACGAGGGCCAGCCCGATCCCTTCGCCGAGGAACCCGCGGGCGACGACCCGTTCGGTACCGACCCGCCTGGCGACACCCCGGCGCCCGCCGACGATCCGTTTGGCGGCCCTGATCCCTTTGGAGGACCGGATCCGTTTGGTGGCGAAGATCCCTTTGGCGGCGACGACCCGTTCTAAGCAACGAGTCGCTATCGAGCCTTGGCGATTTAGTGAAGTGGGTGTGGGCCCGGTTCACCACCCGGTTTAGAAGTTGTCGGCCGCGACATAGGCATCTATCACGGCTTGCTCGCCCTCGGGGCCTTTGCGACTGGCGCCGTGTTCCATGCCGATAATGCCGTCGTACTCTTTGCCATGCAAATGCTGGAAGATGCGGCGGAAGTTGATCTCGCCGGTGCCCGGCTCTTTGCGGCCGGGATTGTCGCCACACTGGAAGTAAGCCACTTCGTTCCAGGCGCGGTTAATATTGGGAATCAGATTCCCTTCGCTAATTTGCTGATGGTAGAGGTCGAACAAAATCTTGCACGACGGGCTGCCAACTGCGCGGCAAATCATGTACGCCTGCGGAATCTTGTGCAGGAAGACGCCTGGATGGTTCGCCCACCAGTTAAGCGGCTCGAGCACCATCACCAGACCGTGTGGTTCCAGCTTTTCGCTGCACTGCTTGAGCATGTCGATGCAGTTGCTGGTTTGGTAGTCCCAAGGCACGTTGCGTTCGTAGGCGCCGGGGACGACGGTCATCCACTTGGCGTTGATTCGCTTAGCGGTCTCGATCGCCCGGTCGATCTTCCGCAAGACTTGCTCGCGGTTTTGCTTGTCTTTGCCGACGAATGTCGGTTTGTTGAAACTGGCCTCGGCGACGAACACCCCCATCTCGATGCCTAGGTCGGTCATCGCTTTGGCGATTCGCTCTTGGTCTTCGACGCTGCGGTTCGTCATGCCGGCGTCTTCCCAAGCGGTGAAACCTTGGTCGGCGCCAAACTTGAGTTGATCCACCAGATCGTCGCCCGCCAGCTTGCGGAACGTGCCGAAGTGCGGGGCGTACTTCAGCTTGAACTCGTGCTTGGGCTTTGGCGTTGCGGCGACGGGGGCCGGCTTGGCCACCGTGGTTTTCTCCGGCTCGCCTTCCGTAGCGGCGTCTTGCGCAAAGAGCGTCCCCGCCGTCAGAGCCCCTATGCCCCAACTGCCGCTGGTCGCCAAAAAATCACGCCGCTTCATTACCTGTGCCGCTCAAGGAGCCCAATCGAAGAGGAATCCGAGCTACTACGGTAGCCTTGCCTGAGATTCCAGAAGCACCCATCTTAACTCACCCGGGCGAACGACGCCAAACAGGCCCGGACGAGCGACGCCAAACAGGCCCGGGCGAGCGACGGCCAAACAGGCCACTTGGCCGGGATTGGCCGCTGTGGGCGAGAAACTCGGATGCTGGGCCTCTGGGCGGCGAACCTACGGGGCTCACGCACTTGTCGGCCACGGACCGGTGATGGCGAGCGTCAGCCCTGGATACTGCAAGTTGACGAACAGCGTCGACTGGTCGGGCGAGAAACAGACGCCGGCAAACTCGCAACGGGCCCGGTTGTTGGCCAGCGGGTATAGCTCGCCGTCCGGCGTGACGCCGATCAGCCGAACCACGTCGCCCTGGCGATCTTCGCAAACCACTAAGTCGCCCCACGGGGCGCCGGTCAGATTGTCGGCATTCTCTATCAAATTCGAGTCGTTGGGTTCGATGAAGAGTTCAAGCGTGCCGCCGCCGCCCGACGAATCGGCTTCGTACCGCCAGAGCTGGCCAATCTCTGCTTGGCCGCCAGAAGTGCAGGCGAAGTACGCCCCGCCCTCGCTCCACCAGATGCCCTCGCCACGGGCAAAGCGGGCGCCGCCCGCGGCGAATGCTCGGTAACGCAAATCGTCGTTGGGCGACTCGGGGTCATCGAGATCGATCCACTCGACTTCTTTTGGCTCGCCCGCAACCACCAAAGCTTCTTGCCAATTGCGTGTGTCTAGTTGAGGTTCCCCTTTGATTGCTAGCGCATGCAACTTTCCGCCAGCCGCCAAGTTACCGGGCTCGTTCGGCAAGAAACGGTAGAAGGCGCCGTCGTTGATGTCTTCGGTCTGATAGACGGCGCCCGACTCGGGATCGACCGCGACAGCTTCGCGGCGGAAACGCCCCATCGCCCGCAGCGGTTCCGCCTTCAACAGTTCTGGCTCCGCTGTCGCCGGCACGTCGAAGGCATAGCCGTGATCGCGTGCGCACTGGTAGCCTTGCCTGTCGGTGTAGGTTGGTGAATCGACGGTCTCTTCGCAAGTGATCCAACTTCCCCACGGCGTCGGTCCGCCAGCACAGTTGCGGCTGGTTCCGCCAAGTCGCAAGAACTGCCGCACAACACGCTTTTGTTTGGTGTCGTACACCAGTGTGCTGACGCCACCGGCACATGGCAATTGACCGTCGCCCGGGTCGTACAGTTTGGTGATGTCGACCTTACCAAGCCGCTCGCCCGCTTCGCCAAAGGCAGTGGTTTGGCCGGGATACAACTCATGGTTTCGCATCACCAGGGTCAGGCCATCTGGCCCCGGTAACGCTGTCATGCCATCGGGATAGCCGGGCAGCAGTAGGCCATCGTCCATTTCGTCGCCAACGCGACTGATCACTTGGTACGAAAAGCCACGTGGCAAATCGATTAGGCCTTGCGGGTCGTCCAGCAGCGGACCGAAGCCTTCGCCGACAGCGCCCCGCGTTGTCCGAGCAGTGGCCGTGGTTGCCTCGGCCGCGGATCCGCGCGGTGTCGAAGCGAGCCGCAAGCCAGCAAAGCCGGCAGCCAGCGTTGCAGAAGTGGTAAAAAAATCGCGGCGTGTCTGGGGCATTGCTTTGATTACGTGTGACGACAGGCGAACGGAAGAACCTTAGGCATCGGTGCGAAACAGTCTGGATATTATCCACGCCTACCACCATTCGCCAAGCTTCCACCGTGAAACCTTCCGCTTCGCCATCGCTAGTAGGAAGTTGATATACTCGTATTCGCCGCACTCGCCTTCACACCTTCTTAACAACGCGGATTGCCAAGATGCCAGGTTTCCCCTTTCCCACCCGTCGCCGCGCGAGGCGATCACGCACGCGTCCGATGTTCGGCGTCGGTCGATCCCGCGCCGGTGGCGGTCGTTCCTCTGGGATGAAAGCGCGTCTGCTCATGGCGTTGGCGATCGCCGCCTTCGCGTTGATTTCCTACTACGGCAACCCGGGAGACGAAAACCAAATAACGGGCGAAACCGAACGGGTCGCCTTCAATGAGGAAGCGGATGAGATGAAGCTTGGTCTGCAAGCGGCGCCCCAAATGGTGCAACAGCACGGCGGACAGACTCGCGACCTGGTCGCCCAGCAACGGGTCCAGAAGATCGGCGTCGAACTGCTGCGCGCCTTGCAAGAGAAGATCGAAGCCGAAGGGCGGGCGATTCCCTATCAGTTTAGCTTCACGCTTTTGGCCGACGCCAAAACGGTTAACGCGTTCGCTTTGCCGGGCGGGCCAGTCTTTATCACCGAAGCCCTCTACCGGCGACTCGAACAACAGTCGGACGCGGAGCTTGCAGGTGTGATTGGCCACGAGATCGGCCATGTGATCGAGCGGCACGGCAACAAGCGAATGGCGAAGCAAAAGTTGTTCAGCGGCTTGGCGACCGCCGGCGGCGTTGCTGGCGGCGATGCACAGTCCCAGCAAGCGGCGGCGATGATCGCCAACATGGTCAGCATGAAGTACGGCCGCGAGGATGAACTAGAGAGCGACAAATGGGGCGTCAAGCTGATGGCGTGGGCAGGCTATGATCCGCGAGCGATGATCGGCGTGATGAAAGTTCTCGACGAAGCAGGCGCCGGCGGCGGACCGCCCGAGATGCTCAGCACGCATCCCAAGCCCGCCAACCGGATCGAGTACATCCAGCAAGTCATCAAATCAGAGTTCCCAGGCGGTCTGCCCCCCGGGCTACGGCTGTGAAACGACCGTCGATCACAATCATCTCGGGTGGCCAAACGGGGGCCGATCGCGCGGCGCTCGATTTCGCTATCGAGCATCACTTGCCGCATGGTGGCTGGTGTCCGCGAGGACGCTTGGCGGAAGATGGCCCGCTGGATGATCGCTACCAGCTTCGTGAGACCAAGACCTCCAAGTACGACGAGCGGACTCGTCGCAATATCGAAGATAGCGACGGCACGGTGGTGTTTAGCCCTACATCGAAACCAACCGGCGGCACGCAACTGACGCTTGACTACGCCCGCCGCCGTGGAAAACGGGTGCTGCACTTGGTGGCGTCGGCAGAGAAGCCTATCGTCGCCCATGCGGCGGCGCTGCAAGGATGGATCGCCACGCATCGAGTCCGAACGCTCAACGTCGCCGGACCACGAGAATCTCAATCGCCCGGCATTGGTTCGTTTGTTACCGATGTGCTCCGTGCTGCATTCATCAACAAGTAAACAGTGAATCCGCAAAGTCCGCTTTGTTAAGCGTACGTTTAGCACTACTTGGCTAAACGAGCATAAACTTCGCGTGTGCTTAGCGGTGGAATCGAATATGAACATCTCTCCCGACAAGACTCGCATCGGCTGGATCGGCGCCGGCGTTATGGGCGCCAGTATGGCGGGGCACCTGCTTGACGCGGGCTACAAAGTCACGCTCTACAATCGCACCAAGGCGAAGGCCGAGCCGCTCATCGAGCGGGGCGCTAATTGGGTCGATCGCCCTGTCGACGTCGCCAAGGCAGCCGACGTCGTGTTCCTGATGGTGAGTACGCCCGAAGATGTACGGCAGACGGTCTTTGGCGATGAAGTCTTGCAGAAGGGAGGCGTGCTCGCCGGCGCCAAGACGGGCGCCGTGGTCGTTGACATGACCACCAGCGAGCCGTCGCTTGCGGTCGAAATGGCAGAGAAGGCTGCCGTCAGACAGATTGCGTTTCTCGACGCCCCCGTATCCGGCGGCGACGTCGGCGCCCGTGAGGCGACCCTGTCGATCATGATCGGCGGCGACGAGGCAGCCTTCGAGTCGCTCCAGCCGATTTGGAAGATCTTGGGGTCGACCTACATCCACCAAGGCGGTCCCGGCGCCGGGCAGCACACCAAGATGGTCAACCAAACGCTCGTTGCCGGCGTGATGATCAGTACCTGCGAGGCGCTGCTGTACGCCTACAAGGCAGGACTCGATTTGGAAACGGTGCTCAAATCAATCGCCACCGGCGCCGCCGGTAGTTGGACACTCTCGAACCTCGGTCCGCGAATCATCGCTGGCGACTTTGAGCCCGGCTTCATGATTGAGCACTTCCTGAAAGACATGCGGATCGCCCTCGCCGAAGCGAAGCAGATGAAGATTTCGCTACCTGGTCTAGCCCTGTGCGAGCAACTCTACCGCGGCGCCGCCGCCCAAGGCCACGCCAAAGACGGCACCCACGCCCTTATGTTATCGCTAGCCGAAATGTCCGGCATAGCGTGGGGAGCAAAGGCCGAAGGCGGAAAGGGGAAGGCGGAATAAGCGAACTCCTCCAGATGATTTAGCGGGACCATCCAGGGCATAGGTTCGACGCGGTGTAGAGCGTATGCTTTGGTACACGTTTACAGACTCTTCGCCCGCATTACGTTCGCTTTCGCCAGTAGCCAGGCCGGCGATGAAGATGAACCACCGCGACACCAATTGTCGATCTACCTTGCTCGACAAAGACTAAGCCGTAGGGAAATCGATCAAAGATAACGCAGCGTGTGCCGTGCAAATACGGAATGGCTCGCTGCGGCTGTTCGCAGGCGATTTTCCTAGCTCGGATTAGCTCGTCGCGAAAACGACCGGACGCGGCTGGACTTCTCTCGCGATACCAGAGAAAAGCTTCGTGTGCTTCAGTGATGGCGTCGGGATGGTATTCAAACACCCGTTCACTCATCGTCGAAGATCAATCGTTCGGCTTCGGCGGCCGAGATTGTCTTCACTCGCCCTTCTTTAAGTTCACTACAGCGGGCGGCAATTTCTTTGCTCCACGCCTGCGAAACTACAAGCGGATCTTCTTCTGGCCCGTGGTCAACATCTGAATCGGTAAGGCTGCTGTGTAGGGCGCCAAGTACCGTTAGGCGTTGTTCGGGAGGTAAAGCAAGAGCTGACGCGATAACGGCTTGGGTTGTGAGATTGCTGGCCATGAAGGTGCTCTTTCATCGTCAACTATACCACTCGCGAGTTATCAAAGTCAAAACTGCTCCAAGAAACGCACGTCGTTGGCGTAGAGGTCGCGGATGTCGCGGATGCCGTGTTGACGCATGCAGAAGCGTTCGACGCCCATGCCAAAGGCGAAGCCGGTGACCTGTTCGGGGTCGTAGCCGACAGCGGTGAGTACATTGGGGTCGACCATGCCGGCGCCACCGATTTCCATCCAGCCCTGGATTTCGCCAGAGGAAGAGGGGGGCCAGTTGATGTCGACTTCGACGCTCGGCTCGGTGAATGGAAAGAAGCTGGGGCGGAATCGTAGATGGACGTCGTCGCTCATCTGGCCATCCTCGCCCGCGAAGTAGGCCTGGCAGAACATGCGGAGCACGCTCTTCAGGTCGGCCATCGTAACGTCCGTGTCGACTAGCAACCCTTCGATCTGGTGGAACATCGGGTAGTGCGTCGCGTCGGCGGTGTCGGGCCGGTAGACGCGGCCGAGCGAAACAATTCGCACAGGCGGCTGCGTCTGCTCCATAACGCGAATCTGCACCGTCGACGTCTGACTGCGCAAGAGCAGCGGCTTGCCATCAGGACCGGTAGCAGCCGACCCCTGACCCCCGACCCCTGACCCCTCTTCCGCAACACGAAGATAAAAATTATCCAGCGGATCGCGTGCGGGATGCGACAGCGCGATATTCAGCGCCTCGAAATTATGCCAGTCGTCTTCGATCTCCGGTCCTTCGACGGCAGTAAAGCCGAGGCGGCCCATGATCTCCTTCATCCGCTCGATCGTCTGCGTGATTGGATGGAGGCGGCCGACGCGGAGTGGCCGGCCGGGCACAGTGGGATCGAATGCTTCGCGAGCCGCATCGTCGGCGCCTGCAGCAAGGCGAGCCGTGGCGGTCTCGAAGGCAGCTTCAACGGCCGACTTCACGGCGTTGAGCTTTTGCCCGGCGGCCGGTTTGTCCGCTTTGTCGACCTTGCCCATCCCCTTTTGGATCGCCTTGAGCCGGCCTGCTTTGGCGCCGAGGAATTCGACCCGCGAGGCTTCCAGCGCATCCAAATCGACCGCTTTGTCGAACGCCGCTTGGGCGTCGGACGCAAGCGATTCAAGATCGGCAATGAAGTCAGAGAGTGCCACGGAAGAATGCGGATTGCGGATTGCGGATTGCTGCGTGAACGCAACGCCGCACACCTAGAAAAATCCTTAAGTCCGCAAGCTATCAAGCGGCGAGTGCGGCTTTGGCTTTTTCGACGACGGCGTCGAACATCGGCACGTCATTGATCGCCATTTCGGAGAGCGTCTTGCGATCGAGTTCGATGCCCGCTTTCTTCAAGCCGTTCATGAACTCGCTGTAACGCATGCCCCGCTCGCGAGTGGCGGCGTTGATGCGAATGATCCACAGTTTACGGAATTCGCGGGCGCGAACCTTGCGGTCGCGGAAAGAATAGGCGCCCGATTTGACGGCCGTCTCTTTGACGGTCCGCAGCAACTTGCCGCGACCGCCCCGGTTGCCTTTGACGCTTTTGAAGAGCCGCTTCTTCTTCTTGTTTCGTGCGGGACCGATAGTGGTACGCATGAGCGAGAGCTTTCTCTAGTTCTTCACTAGTGGGGTTCGCTCCAGGCCGCGGCTCCGACAGTTGAAAGCCGCCGTTCTACTGCCCGGCGAATTGGGTTGGGACTACCTGAGTTAGAGCTCTGATTGAGAGCTAATGACGCGGATCGCAGCCACGGCTTCGCTAGTAGCTATTGCCAGCCAGGGCGGCGCGGACGGCTTTGGCGCTCGCCTCAGCGGTGGCCGTTGTGCCGCGGAGGTTGCGCTTCCGCTTTTGGCTCATCCGGCCAGCGAGGTGGCTTGTGCCGCTTTGGCGGTGCATGGCCTTGCCCTTGGCGGACAGGCGGAACCGTTTTTTGGTTCCTTTGTGGGTCTTTTGCTTTGGCATCGTTCTATCTTCTTCTACGAAACTTTCCGCTGCGAGTCTGGCGTCGCCAGACAGGGACGTTCTACCCCCGATATCGGAGCCCCGCATTGTAGCAGGATTCGCCAGCGGGGAAACCCAGGCTAAAGCGGCGACGTGGGGCAGATACGGGCCAGAATCGGGTGTTTTGCAGCTCGCAATGGGGAAAGGGGAAATGGGAAAGGGGAATGCCGAATGAATCAGACGTTTGCCCTTCATTCCGACTTGCGGCATTTGAACCTGCCGGGAGCGAATCCGCGTTGCGTCTGCTTTTGGGGCCGAGTTCGTTTCCCACACGGTTTTCCGTAGTATAGGGGCTGTCACTCGGTTCTGTTTCTTGAGAATTAGCCCATGGATCCTCTCGACGATCGACTGAGCCGAATCGAGACCTGCTGGTCGATT
>JBCDCL010000012.1:0-15546 GCA_039182175.1 Planctomycetota bacterium | reverse complement strand
GCGGCCGCTTGTTCGGTAAGAGCAACACCCATGAATCTGTACCTCCGCAACTGAATCAAACCGGCCGAGCGATCTGCTGCTAGGGCCGAAAAATAGCTTCGCTACCCAAACAATATACCACAACCGGCCCGTCGGGAAGGCAGAACCGCTGGTCCGCTTTGGCAAGAACTAGCTTGTGCTTGCCAAATCCCGCAAATCGGCGACGGCGGCTGCGATTTGCAAGACCGCCGAGTCAACTTCGGCTGCCGTATTGAACCGCCCCAAACCAAATCGCAAGCTGCTACGAGCTGCGTCGGGTGAGAGGCCCAGAGCCAACAGCACGTGGCTCGGCTCCGGATCGGTCGACGAGCAGGCGGCGCCGCTGCTGATGGCCAAATTTGGCAATCGCATCTGGACTGCTTCGCCGTCGATATCACCCAGGGCAATCATCAGATTCCCCGGCAATCGCAGCGGCTGGCCGGCGGTGTCGACTGCGTCGAGCTGCGGGCCACAAAGCTGCCAACAATCGACCGACTGCTCCAACCCCTCCGCAAGCCTGTTTCGCAACCCGGCCAACCGTGCGGCCTCGGCTGGCAATTCAGCGATCGCTAGTTCGATAGCGCGTGCGAAACCGACGATTCCTGGCACGTTCAGGGTGCCGCCTCGCCGGCCACTTTCTTGTCCGCCCCCAGTGAGCTGAGGTTCGAGCCGGACGATCGGATCGCGACTGCGAACATACAGGGCACCAATCCCCTTCGGACCGTACATCTTGTGGGCGGTGAAACTCATCAGATCGACGCCCAACTGTTCAACGCTCACGGGAATCTTGCCCACGGCTTGCGTTGCGTCGGTGTGCAGAAGCACGCCCCGCTTGTGGCAAATCTCGGCGATTTCTTGCAGTGGTTGGATGACGCCAATCTCGTTGTTGGCGAGCATGACGGACACCATGCAGGTATCGTCGCGGATGGCGTCCGCCACCTGCTTCGGGTCGAGCCAACCCGCTCGTGACGAACCGTGCGGCTCGACATAGAGCGGCGTCACTTCGTAGCCAACCTTGCCAAGGCGGGCTAAAGGATCGAGCACTGCTCGGTGCTCGGTGGCGACACTGATCAGATGATCGCCTCGGCGACGGCGGCGTGTGGCGACGCCGCGGATTGCTAGATTGTTGCTTTCGGTCGCTCCGCTCGTGAATACGATCTCGCTTGCTTGGGCGCCAATCGCTGTAGCAATGGCTTCGCGGGACTGCGTCACTGCATTGCGAGCCGCCTCGCCGAATGCGTGTCCAACGCTGCCGGGATTACCAAACTGCTCCGCAAACCACGGCAGCATTGCATCGACGACACGCGGATCGACCCGTGTGGTCGCGTGATTGTCCATGTAGATAACGTCGGCCATGTAGGCATTCTAGCCCACCGCTGCCTGGGCGACATGCCGAGGCAGTTATGCCTTCGTTCAGCTACGGTCAACCAAGGCACGCACGACGATTTGCGACCAAGACTCAAAACCGTCCAACTCTGCGGCGATCTTCGCCAGCGGCTGGAAACTGGCATTTTGAATGTCGTCTTCGCGAGGAGAGACGGCGGGCTGCTCGAGATCGAATACATGGACGACGCCGAGGTGGACTTTTCCGACATCGGTCAGGTCGTCGTTGATGAGGCCAATACAAGATTCGCGGCTGGGCGATTCGACGATGACTTCTTCGGCCAGCTCACGCTGGAGTCCCTGGCGGTAAACATCGGCAGAGCCACCCGGGCTGTTGGCTACGGCATCGGCGTCCAGCGTCGAGATATGCCCACCAACGCCAACGCTTCGCTTTGCTCGCAGGCGTGCTTCGCCGACGCCGCCTCCTCGTTGGTATTGGAACAGAGTTACTGTCCCGTCTGCTTCGACGTAGCGAAAGACGGCATAGGGGATCAGCTGCTTGAAGCTAGGATCCTGCTCCATCTCGCCACGAGGGCGGTAGCTCAGCTGACCACAGTCGAGCAATTGGGGAAGATAACGATCGACCTCGTCGCTGAACCCTTCAAAGTGGCCGATCTCGTGGAAGACGGGGGTCGGAACGACCAGAACTTGCTCTTCAGCGACAGTCGACACAGCGGGCTACCCCAGCAAGGTTAGTGGTTTGCGTTGCATGGATCCTTCAAGCAAGTGAAGAATTCTAGCGTTCGCACGCCGCGTTGCCCACGGGGCGGATTTGCAGAGTTACAGATCTCTGTACTAGTCTTCGCTGGCGCCACCTTCTTCCGGTTCCCGTGGAATAGCGTCTCGGACGTAAACTTTCACTTCATCGCTATTGCCGCGTAGTTCGGGGGCGTACATCGCGGCAGTTTTGGCAGGCAGGGCGCTGTACTTGCCGGGGATCTCGGCACGTAGCCGATAGGAAACGCTCCGCTCGCCGCGAGCCAGTTGCCGTAGGAAGAGATTGACCGAAGCGTCGCGATACTCGACGTAGGCGCCAAGCTCGTTGCCGGTGTAACCGCTACGGAGGTCGACCGGTTCGAAGCCTGCCGCTTTTCGATCGGTGATGATCAGGTACTCGTAGTCATTCTTGCTGCTAAGAGTCAGCTCGACCTCGATCAAGTTGCCACTCTCGACATTGGCCAGGTTAGTTATTTCCGATCGTTTGAATCGAGCATCCTGCTGCGAAACGACTTGCCCGCGTCCCCCGACTGCTGATTGCTTTGCCGCCACCGGCGTTAGCTTATAGAGCCGGCGTTGGATGCGGAGGTCGAGCCCGGCGGAGCGGATATCGTCTTCGAGCGAGAAATTGGTGAGAGTACCATTCCAGTAGAGGCGCCCTCCGCCTCGTTTGCGAATTTCTAGTGTATGCGGGCCGGGCTCCAAGGCGACGCCCTCGACGACAAACCGATTGTCGAACTTCATCAGGTTGTCAGCCGTTATGGCGACCTCCTTGCGACGCTCGCCATCGAGCCATACTTCTACCATCAAATCGGGGCGACCTTCGCCCGTGGCTTGCAGGTAGTCGGCCATAGCTTCAACCACTAGCGCCGTGTCGCGTGTGCTGTTCCAGTACGTGGCGTGGCGGCGGTTAGCAAGCAGATACTTCACCAAGCCTGCGGCGGTATCGCTGTCGGGCTCGGTACGCGTTAGCAGTTTGAGAAAGTAGGCGTGTGCTTCGAATTCGCTCCCGTACCAATACCACCAACCGCTCGACGGCAGATTGAGATAGGCGGTTTGGTTTTCATCGTCAGTCACCAGATACTGCTTGAGATTTGTGATCACCGCGTCGCGTTTTTTGATCTGGTCGGGCTCAATATCCAAGGCGACGCCCAGCATGGCGATGGCATAGGGCGATAACCTTGTGCGATCGCGAAAGAGCAGGTCTCGCATCGTCGCACTTGGCTTCTCTGCTTGGGTGAGCACCAAGTGAACGAGTGCATCAAGGTTGTCTGCGTACCGTTTGCTCGGTTTCTCGTTGTCGATGACAGCTCCCTCGGCATCGACGTTCTGCAGCTTGGCAAGTTGCTCGGACTGCCAGCCAACTAGCCAACTGATACCGTCCCCTAGCACTTGGGGAGCGACCGCCACATCGTTCTCTTTGGCGACGAGCAGACCGCGAACGACCAACGCTGTGGTGTGCGGCGTACTGCGTTCGCCGTAGCCAGAGAACCAACCCCAGCCGCCATCGCTTAGTTGCATGTCCGTGAGCCGTCGCACGCCGGCGTCGACGATCTCGTTCAGCTTTTTGTCGTCGAGAATCGGATGCATTTGCATCCGTCGCCAAGCGTCGCTCGGTCGGTCCACCGTGGCATCGGCGGCGCCCGGCCGGTCGCGGCGGCCTGGATCGAGCTGGCTCGCTTCTCCACCAAGCTGCCCAATATCAATGCCCATCCGCCGAAGCGTCCGCTGCGTCAGTACCGCAGGCAGAAAGCGATTGAGTGTTTGCTCCGTGCACCCGTGCGGATAGTCGACGAGATAGGGCAGGGCGTCGACCATCGCGCCGGCGAGCGTTGGCGAGTACCGCACTTCGAGTCGCGTCTGTTCCGGTCGGCGTTGCTCTGGCACCGTGAACTCAAAGGCGCCCGACCGGGCGTCGCGGGCAATCACGCCACTGAACGCCTGCATCTTCTCGATGCCGTGCACCTGCACGGGAAACGAAAGTTGCATGGCGTCGGATTCTTCATCGGTCAACGCCAACGCACGCACCACAGCATCGCCTGCCCGCGCTGCCTTGAGCCGCCAATCGACGCGTCGATCACCACCCGCAGGAATTTCGACGGTTTGCTCCAAATTCGACGGGGCTTCGAGCAGGTCGTCGTCGAGTTCGAGCCGAACTGTCACCTGCTTTGGAGACGAAAGGTAATTGTGGACGTTGGCGGATAGGACGACCTCGTCGCGCTCGATCAAAAAACGCGGCGTTTCCAATCGGACCAAAAGGTTTTTCCGCGTAACGACCTCGGCCGACCCCTCGCCGACATGGGCGCCGTGGCCCATGCCCCAGACACGCATTTTCCAGGTCGACAGATTCTCTGGCATCGAGAAGGTAACCTCGGCGAATCCAGACTCGTCGGTCTCTAGCGAGCCGGTCCAAAACGCCGTGTCAGCGAAGTTCTGCCGAATGACGGGCGTGACGAAGCTGTCGCTGTCTGCTGTTCCTCCCTCGGCATCAGCGTCAGCCGGGGCAGACTCAAGCATTACCGCGGCCATCGGGGCATCTTGCCGCGAGCTTCGCGAGAAGAAAAATTCGGTTCCTCGGCGGGGCATGTCGGGCGCCAGCTCGCCACCGAACCGACCGAGCGGACCCATACCGGCTGTGCCCTTCGGAACGAGATTCCAAGTGTTGCGGTCGAGGCTCGTAGCGCCGGCGGGCGAGTGATGATGGCGCCAGCTCCAAAAATGCTCTCGAATGTCTGGCACGTTGGATCCGCCCGAGATGTATTCGATACTCTTGTCGTAGACGGTCACCACCGTTTCGCCGACGAAGGGTTCCCCTAGTGCATCGGTCAGCCGGAGCTTGACTGTCGCTTCCTGGCCAGGCAAATACGCCTTGGAGGTTGGTAAGACCTCGACGTTGAGCATTCGGCTGGCGGGCGGTACGGCGATCTCACGCACAACGGCATGGGTCTTGCCATCCGAAACTGTGAGGGCCTCGACAAACAGATTGGGTGCGTCGCTTGCCGAAATATCTAATTCGACGACCGTCGATTTGCCGTCGAGCTGTAGCAGTTGTGGTGTTGGATAGACGCCGTTCTGGGCACGCACGAATAGCAGAACGGTTCCGCCCGAGCGATTGGTGCTGACGCGAAGCTGAACTTTGTCGCCCGGCTTGTAAGTTCGGCGGTCGGGCGTGACTTCGAGATCGTTGAAGACGAAGTCGCTGCCATCGAAGCCTTCGCCAGAGATAGTGAAAACCTGGCCTCCTTCGATCGCGGCGCCGGTGGCATCTGGCAACTCATAGGCAAGGCGGTAACGTCCTGGCTCAGAGGCTTTGATCTGCAACTCTGTCTGCCCGTCGGCGCCGGAGGGCTGTTCCCATTCGCGCACCTCGGTCTCGCGAGGCTCGCCAGAGAGGCCGTCGGGGTAGCTTATCTTCAGCAGTCGCAGTTTCCCCAAGCCGGAGACAGGTTCGCCATCTGGTCGCCGGGCCGCGACCGACGCGGTGACCGTTTCGCCCACCTTGTAGTGCCCACGATCAAGCCAAACGAAGACTTGAAACGGCTGCCGGGCGACGATCACTTCGCCTGAACCGGCGATCGTCCGTCGCGAGGCGTCAACAACTTCGGCTTCGATGCGGTAGCTATGGTCGGAGTCCCCGTAGAGCTGTTTCGCAAGTTCCGTGTTGACGCGAATGATGTGCTGGCCTTGATCGTCAAGCAGCGCTTCGCCCTCGGCTACCACTTCGGGACGCTGCCAACCTCGATCAAACCACGGCGGCAGCGGCGCCCGGCATCCCCATCGTGCCCAGCCGGGATACCAAGGCATGTCGACGCCAAACCAGCCGTAGCCGCTCCCGTAAAGCCAATCCCAAGGCGATGGCGGGTACCATCGCGTGGTGTGGCTGGTGCGGGTCACCTTGTATTTGACGGCGCCGTTCGTGACGGGCGACCCGAAGTAGTATTTTGCCTGCACGCGTGCCTCGAACTCGCCGCCCAGCATGACAGCTTCTTCGGGCGCCAGAACTTCGACCTCGAATTCAGGCTTCTTATATTCCTCGACACGGAACGTCCCTTGCCCTTGTCCGTCTACGACGATGCGGTACTGACCGAGCGGGGCGTCTTGAGGCAGCGGATAATCACCTGCGATGCCCCCGTAGGCGTTGGCCGTCATCGTCTCGGCGAAGACTTGCTCTTGCTTGGCATCGAAAATCTCAACGCGAAAAGCTTGATGCGCGTACGCAGAATCGCTGGCCTGGTCCTCGTCATATGTTGCCCGCTGAATCCACGCCTTGAACTGGACGGTTTGCTCTGGTCGATAAAAGGGACGATCGGTGATCAGGTAGGCCGAGCTACGGTCGAGCGAGTTTCGCCTCAGCTCCTGGGTCCAAAAACGATCGAAGCCAAGAAACGCCTTGCGGCCGTCCTGGGTCGACGCAACGGCGAGCCAGCCGAAGTCGGGGGCGAGTTGGTCGCGGGCGATTCTGAGCGACGCCATACCCAGATCATTGGTCTTGGCCGCGAAGCTGGCGGTGTCGATAGAGAAACTATTTGGCCGCTTCGGGTCCTGTTGCTGCTGGTAACCGAACAGCTCTAGCGAAGCATGCGGTATCGGGGCGCCGGTGCGTGCATCAGCAACATAGAACAGTTCCTTATCGCCCTGCGGCTTGCGAACAATTGCGGTGTCTGCCACCCACATCACGATGTGCGAGGTATTTCCACCATCGACTGTCGCCGTGACGAAGTAGGCGCCCGGTTCTTCGAGCGGCGTCGTCAGTGTCGTGCGGCGATCGAAGTGATCCGCGGCAGGATCGAGATCGACCTTCCAGCGGGCGACTTCTTTGCCGATGTACTTCTGCCGGCTTTCATCGAGAATGCGGTAGCCGATTTGCGCGATGTCAATTTGCTGCCAGTCGAGCCGCTTGGGATTCGACTTAAGGTAAGTCTTCACATCCGAAATGAGCCGCGAGATGTCGATCGGCTGGGCACAGAGTTCGACGCTGGTAGTATTACGAAAGCGAAACCCAATGGTTGGGTCTTCGTCGGCCGGCTGCGTGCGTGATGGTTCGAACTGACCCCAGGCGCCGACTATCTGATTCAGCTGCGCTTGGTAGGGCTTTGCTTTTCCCTCGCTCAGGCCAATGGCTTTACGGAAATACTCAGCAGCCTTGGGAAACTGTCGTCGGTCGAGATAGAGCTGGCCGAGTTGGCTAGCGATCGAGGCACTAGGCGCTGCGTCCATGCGCTGCTGATACAACGCCAGATAGTGATGCTCGGGTGGCAGCTTGAATCGCTTGACGCCCGTTGCAAGGCGAGCAACCGTTTCGTCATCGGTTAGCGTGTGCAGCGTCAGTAGATTGGATCGCCGGCGTTCGCCATCATCGTCGATGGTATACCGGCCGAGTGAACCGCGGATGGTTTGCACGCCAAATTGGCTGAGCGAGAAATTGGCCCGCTGTTCCAACGCTTGCAGGCGGTTCGCCGGGTTCCAGCGCACTGCCTCGGCGAGCAGCCAGCGTACTCGCTCCCCGTCATTCGCGGCTGCGTCCCAACTCGCTGGTTCTTCGTACAAAACCGGATCACCGTCAGCCGTGACCGGGGCGCCAGAGGAACTGCCGGTGAACCAATAGTTCCGCCGGTCCGTCTCGTAGTCGGGTAGCTCCGATAAGTCGGTGAGTTCCTGCAACCGCCAGGCCGCCTGGCCTTGCCTTTGCTGCATAAGCGCATTGGCGGCACGAAGCAAAACCGTGGCAGCCTCTCGCTGTTCGTCGTCGGCCTTGGCAGCTTCGATTGCGTCGAGGTTGAGCTGCATCGCACGTACCCGGTCGCGAAGCTGGCTGTAAACGATCTTCGCTCGACCTCGCCCGCGTCCCCGCTTGAACTGACCATCGACGAGCCGGCCGCTGTGATCGATCGACGTGTAGGACTCCGCGGCCTGGGCAAGCAACCGCCAGTCGTCGGGGTGGGCGTCGACTACCGATTCGATAAATGCATCAAACTCATCGATGCGATTCAGGTTTCGCAGACAAGAGACTGACCTAGACAGGGCGATCGCCGCGGCCTGGCCGGTTAGTTCGCTAGGCGTTAACGCCACGCGATAGCCATCGTAGGCGTCGGCCCAATTGCCTTCTCGGAAGGCTCGCTCGGTGGCGGTTTTTGCGGGCGCGGGAGGCTCGATTTCGGCCTCCGCGACCGAGCACGCCCCCACAGAAGTGAGGATCGCGGCGGCTAAACAGCCAAGTAGGGCAAATCGCTGGCAGCGGAATTTCATGGTGGGCGCCTCGTCCGTGGGGTCGTCTCCGGTCGCAACGACAAGATACGGGGTTTCGACGCCAGAAGGTAGCTGAGAGTTCCGCGGTCAGATGTTGCTCCGTCGCAACACGCGGAGCCCGCGACGTTTCCGAACTCCAACGTCCTCGCTCCCGTTCGACCAAAACATGCCGATTTTTGTGCTGGCATGACGGTTGCTTCTTGTTCCGCCCGTTTCACTAGCACGCGTGGTATTGCGCGCTTGGAATTTGCCTGGGTAGCGAAGGAACTGAATGGCGACGCTGATACTAAGACTCGCTTGGATGATGTTTATTGCCACAAGCCGGGGGCCAGAAGTTGCCGTGTCAGAACGCACGGCGGAGCCGCCGTCGCCGGCAGTCATCACGCTCGCAGATGGACAGGAAATCGCGGGGCAGCTCATTCGCCGCCGTGGCGATTCTCGACTATGGATTCGCACCCAAGGAGCCACCACGGTGTTGTGGCGACCCGTAGCCGCAGAGTCGATCGTAGCGATTAAGCCACTTGAGGCAGGAACTCCACCCGCACGTATGCCAGCCGAGTCTAAGCAGACCGACGCCCAGCAAGCCCATGAACTGCTCTTTGGGCAAGCAAGAGAAGGCGATCGAGACTCTGATCGATAGCGGCCGCAGCGGCGGTCACGGGCTGATCCGTTTGTAGGGCTTCTCGACCAACAGATACGCCAACTTCCATAACGAATCGCCAGCGGCAAAACCTATAGTTTCGCAACGATCGTCCCCCTCGAATTACAGACATATGAATCCGCTCTCTCACGGCATTCGCCCCCACAGCACGGCCCTTGGCGGTCTGACGCGTGTTGCCGACACGGGCGTCATCGCAGCCGTGCTGCTGGTTGCCTTGCAGGCGACGCCACTCGGTCATGAGGCGGGATGGTCTATCGCCAACGAGTGGGTCGCCATCCTGGCGGCGACCATTTTGATTCTGCATGTTGTCGCAGAGCTGACCGGTCTGTACCGAAACTGGCGTGGTTCACGGCTCGGTGGCGAAGTGACCTGCATCACGCTGACTTGGGCCTACACGCTGGCGGCGCTGCTCGGCATCGGCTTGATCACCACATACAACGTTCGCTTTAGTTACACCTCGAAACTGATTTGGATCCTCGGTGTACCACTGGCGCTGGCGTCAACGCGTATCATCAAACGCGCCGTTCAGCGAAGCCTTCGCAAGCGAGGGATGAATACCCGCCGCGTCGCCATTTGCGGGGCGAACGAGCTTGGCCTGCAACTCGCTCGCAACTTGCACAACTCGCCCAGTTTCGGATTGTCGGTCGCCGGTTTTTTTGATGATCGTCCCGCAGAACGCACGGCCGAGGTGCCTGCGGAACTTGGACCAAGAATCGGTTCTGTCGATCGCTTGATCGAGATGGCCCGTGCAGGCGAAGTCGACGCGGTCTACATCACGTTCCCGATGCGGGCCGAGGAGCGGATTCGGGACTTGCTCAATCGCCTGGCAGACACAACCGCCAGTGTCTACATCGTGCCCGACTTCTTCGTCTTCGAGCTTATGCACGCCCGCTGGACCAGCATCGACGGCCTGCCGGCTGTCAGCGTCCACGAGACCCCACTGTATGGCGTCGATGGCGTGGTGAAGCGGGCGTGCGACTTGGTGCTGGCAACAGCACTCCTTGTTGTCTTGGCGGCGCCGATGGCGATCATCGCCGCGTCGGTGAAACTAACCAGTCGCGGACCTGTCTTCTTTCGGCAGAAGCGTTACGGGCTGTCTGGTAAGGAAATCCTGGTCTGGAAGTTCCGCAGCATGCGTGTCCAGGAGAATGGGCCCGAAGTCAAACAGGCCACGAAGAACGATAGCCGCATTACGCCACTCGGCGCGTTCCTCCGCAAGACTTCTATCGATGAGTTGCCGCAACTGTTCAACGTTATCGAAGGCACGATGAGCCTTGTCGGTCCGCGACCGCATGCGACAGCGCACAATGAGCAGTACCGCTCGCTCATCGACGGCTACATGCTCCGCCACAAGGTAAAGCCAGGCATCACCGGACTAGCCCAAGTGATGGGCTATCGCGGCGAGACCGAGACGCTCGACAAAATGGAAGGCCGCGTCCGCTTCGACCACGAATACATTCGCCAATGGTCGCTGTGGATGGACCTGAAAATCTTGCTGCGGACCGTGCTGGTCGTCTTCAAGCAGGAAAATGCCTACTGACGAGACGAGAACCAGCCGACCGTCGCCCAACCCGAGACCTACTTGAACAAGTTCGGGTTGGTTTCGTCGAAGTCGGCGTCGGAGAAGCCGGGGTTCACCTTCACGTCCGTGTAGATGTACTCCTCTTCGAGCACCGGATCGCCACCAGGTTGTGCTGGCCACGTGTAAGCAGAATAGGCCACCGGGATTCGCAACTCGTTGTCGATAAAGATGCGAGCGATGTTGTAGCGAAAGTTGCGACGCGGCACCGGGTGAGTCGCTTCGATCATCGTGGTCGGCCTGCCATCAATAGGGATGTTGCTGCGATAGCGGACCGTGCATTCCCCGTACTTGACATCTTGCTCGGCAATGCGGACGAGTTCCGAGGTCAGGTTGTAAATGCCGGTCATAGTGATCGGATACCGCTGGCCCTTCATCGCCAAACTACCGTTGGGGTCGAGCTTCACCGGCCCGAGCCGTCGCTTCCAGCCATCGCCCAGCGCCACCAGCTTGCCATTGTTACGGCTTTCGTTGTATAGCACCTCGCGGCCAGCGAAGGGTTGAATGAAAAGCATGTGGACGCTGTAAGGCTTGTGCCGAACCTTGATCTTCATCTGCTGCGGACCCTAGACGCGGCCATTGATTCGTTCGCGTTTGGTGAGCGTCGCCGAGTACTCCTTCAAATTTTGGTCCATCTCCGCCAAACCTTGCTTGGCGAGCCGCAAGCAGGGCATCAGCGGGTGATCCCCTGGCTGTTGACGCAGATCAAAGGGCGAGCCTTCTAGGCCCGATGGTTGCTGAGCGACGGCCTGCTGGGTCGCTGCAGGGGTGACAGCGGTGTCGACACGCGCTGCCCCGGCCGCTGACTGAGCTGCAGGATTAGCAGCCGTTGATGCGGGCGTTTCAGCAACGCGGTAAACCGGTTGAGTGAAGTCCTGGGCGCTCGCAGACGAAAGCGGCATGGCAACAGCCACGGCGCTGCCAGCGCAGATGAGCGTTAGAATTCGAGCGGGGGACATACCGTGTCTCCGTACAACGGGGGCGAGGTTGGGGCCGCTACCAGCACGCGTACCGGCCTTCTACAATTTCAGCGTGCCACGGGCCAATCCATGGCTCTGACGGGCAGCCGTCCGCCAATAGTAGACAATCCAGCCCGCCGAGCGAAGAGAGAATCACGCGACACCGCCTAATCATGCCAAAGATCGCCTTCGTTTCTGGCGTTTCTGGCGTTTCCGGGCCGCATCGGCAGTGCGGACCTCCACGATGGCGGCCAGCGTTCCTCTCTAAGTGAATTTCTCTCGGCTCTCCCCGTACCACACAGCCCTACACGAGGCGATCAACGCTAGCATGCTCCGAGTAGAAACCATCGTCTCCGTCCCCTTCGAGGAAAATACGTACGTCTTTTGGATCGAAGGCCGAAAAGACTGCGTGGTCGTGGATCCGGGCATGCAGCCGCGGAAAATTGTGGAACTGGTGGACACTAACGGGTTGTCCGCGGCCGCAGTCTTGCTGACGCACGGCCACAGCGACCACATCTTTGGCAACGCGGCTATGAAAGAGCGCTGGCCGGAGGCGCCGCTAATCATCGGCGAGGGCGATGCCTACAAGCTGACCGACCCCGAAGCCAATCTGTCGGCCGGGTTTGGATTTCCGCTGGTCACGCCGCCGGCCGACCAAACTGTCGCCGAAGGAGATCAGCTCGATTTGGCAGGTATGCAGTTCCAGGTGCTCGAGACGCCGGGCCACTCGTCCGGGCATGTCACTTTCCTGACCGAGCAAGATGGCGTCAAGCACGTCATCAGTGGCGACGTGCTTTTCCGCAACGGCATCGGCCGCACCGACTTTTTCGATGGCGACTTCGAGCAACTCTGCGATGCGATCCACGGAAAGCTCTTTCCGCTGCCAGACGATTCGGTGGTTTACCCGGGGCATGGGCCAACCACGACGATTGCTCACGAGCGAGAGCACAACCCGTTTGTCGGCGCCGCCGCCAATCAAACGTAGCGCAGGTAATTGCGACGCTGGAGCTATTCAGCGGTAGGATTGACGAGCGTCTGCGAATGCGGCGAAGGCTCGTCAACGGTGCCGGGATCGGCGTCGGAGTCGTTCACTCTCTCTGGCGCCGCCAGCGGTAGTTCGAGCGTAAAGCGGCTTCCCTTGCCCGGTTCGCTGCTGACCAGCACGACGCCGCCGTGCTCCTGCAAAATCTTTTGCGTCACGGGCAAGCCAAGCCCCGTGCCGCGGCCGCCTTTGTTGGAGACGAACACGGTAAAGATCCGCTCCAGCTCATCCTTTGCGATGCCTTCGCCCGTGTCCTGCACGATGACAGACGCCCGTTTGCGCCCCTCGTCGTAGGCGGTGCTGATGGTGACGGTCGCCGCTCGTGGCGCCTCGCGGGCAAAGCCATCCTGCTCGTCCGCCTCGGACGAGGCGGCAATCACGGTCTCGCACGCATCAATGGCATTGGTGACGACGTTAAGAATCGCCCGGTGCAACGCTTCGGGATCGAATCGCATCGTGGGCAGCTTATCGCTCGGCTGCCAGAGTAGCTCGACCCCGGCGTCGCTCGCCCGCGTTTGCATTAGCTCGACAACGTCTGCGACGACTTCGTTCAACTCAGCCTCAGTCGGCTCTGGCTCGCGTTCCTTGCTGTAGGTCAGCATATCCATCACCAAGCCTGAGATACGCTCTTGGTTTTTCTCGACGATATTCCAGCCCTTACGCATCGTCGCCACAGCCTTGATGGCGGCCTCGGCATCTACCAACTGTTCGGCTAGGTTCTCGACCGTTTCGACAGTGGCGTCGCTGCCAGCGTCGGCCGGCGGAGGCGAATTGCCCATCGCTTTGGCATGCTCTTTCATGCCCATTTCAACCAAATAGCTGCCGCCGCGGACGCCTTGCAGGATGTTTTTGATGTGATGGGAGAGCGTGGCAATCGTCTGGCCCACGGCTGCCAGCCGCTCGGCCTGTACCATTGCTTGGTAGTACGAGGTGTCCTCGACCGCCAACGCCGCTTGGTGTGCGATGGCGATCATGAGTTTGAGATGCTCTTGGCCGAACTGATTGGCGACGCCCTTCTCCAGCATTTGCTTCGGCGTGATGGATGTATCGATGTAGATCACGCCAACTAAATCGTACCGACCCTGCATCGGCACGCAGATCGCTTCGCGAACGCCCATGCGGACGATGCTTTGCGCTGGATTCCAGCGTTCGTCATCTCGGGCGTTGCTGGTCAGCACGCCTTCGCGGCGGTCCATGACGTAGTCGAGGATCGTCTGGCTGATGGCAATCCGATCGCCGTCTTCGTTGCCATTGGGCTGGTTGCTGCTGCTTGTTGAACGGGGGCCCCGCCGGTGCCGCCTGACGCGTGCTTCTAGCTTCCCCGTTTGCTCGTTCTTGAGCATGATGCAACCGCGATCAGCTTCGACCCACTCGAAAATCATGTCCATGATTCGCGAGAGCAACTGATCGATGTCGAGCGTATGACTCACGGCTAGCGCCGTGCGATACATGATCTGCAGATTGCTGCGTGCCCGGGCGAGCCACGGGCTTTGCGTCTGATCGGCGGGAGTGGCGAGCAGCTCGCTCCCCTCGGCTTGGCTCATCGAGTGCAGAATGCGAGAGCCATCTGCATCGCCTCGGCTGGCAATGATGTCGACCTGACTGTCGGCAACCGACGAATCGCCCATCTTGCCTGTGAAGAGCATCAGCGATCGACCCATCTGGATCTGATCACCGGTCTTCAAGGCATGCTTCTTGATCGGTTTGCCGTTGACGTAGGTGCCGTTGGAACTGTTGAGGTCCGCCAGCACAAAGTCGTCGCCCTCGCGAACTACCTCGGCATGCTGCCGAGAGACTTCCGTGTCGTGCAATTGCACGGTGTTAGTGCCCACTCGCCCCGCAGTCGCCTTCTCACCCTCCGATTCGAGATCTAGCTCGAAACGCGTCCCCTGATCGCGGCCTTGGATAACAAAGAGCGAAGGCACCGAGATAAGACTCCGGCGAGCGAAGCTCGATCGAGAACTAGGGTATTTCGCTGCGTAAATGGGTCCATCCCACTTCGCAGGTGATTGAATGCAGCGTGCAGGCCGTAATTCTATGAGCGGCCTACCGAGCATGGTAGGGTTTTTGCTAGCGAACGTCGCCTATCACACGACGTTTATAGGCCCGAGACGCTGAAAACAACGGTTAAGTGATCCCTGCGGACGCCGAGGCGTCCGGGCGGCCAGGTTCATTGCTCGATGGCTAGGCAGCACCTGCGGCTCGCCGGTGCTGGCCGGTAACGCAACAATACGGCGTGACGCAATCAGGCCTGCAGCCGACTACCTACATGCTTTCTGCTCTCATGTCAGACTCGATACGAACCACGGCGAAAGCGCTAACGGTGCTGCTCGGCAGCCAGCTTGCGCTCGGTGGCTCCACGGTCGTGAGTGCCGAGGAAGCTCTTTCCATCGAGCGCCGGCTCGGCCGGACAGCTCGCTACTTGTCGTCCGACGAACTGGGTGGTCGCGGCATTGGCACGCCGGGCATCAACCAAGCGGCAGACTACATCCGCCGCGAGTTCGGGCAGCTTGGACTTCGTACGGATTTGTTTGATGGCGGACCCTATCAGCGTTTTCAGGTGACGCTCGACAGCGAGCTGGCCGAGGGGGCGGTCGCCACGCTGATCGATTCCGCGGGTGAACAAATCAGTCTTGCGGTTGGCGAGTCGTTTCAACCGTTGGCGATCGGCGGCGACGGCGAGTTCGACCTACCGCTGGCGTTTGTCGGCTACGGAATCACCGCCCCGGAAGCCGACTACGACGACTACGCGGGCATCGACGCTACGGAGAAAGCGGTCATCATCCTGCGGCACGAGCCGCAACAAGCGAATCCCCACAGCAGTTTCAATGGTACGGAGCATTCGAAGCACGCCCCGTTTAGGCAAAAGCTGAAAAACGCTGCCGAGCACGGAGCCGCTGCGGTCATCTTCGTGACGGACCAATTCGAGATCGACAGGCGT
>JBCDCL010000011.1:0-15668 GCA_039182175.1 Planctomycetota bacterium | reverse complement strand
GCTGCTTGTGCCCTGCCAGGAAGTCAATCGTGGCGCCGACGCACAGGGCAACCTTCGCGTCGATCCTTTCATGAAAGCGGCTGATCCACAGTTCTTGTTTGGGGGCGCCGAGGCCGATGATCAACAGGTCCGGCTTCGCGGACGCTATAGCAGCCAGAATTGCTTCGTTCTCGCCGGCGTTCTTTTCGAATCCAAGCGGAGGGCAGTACGTGCCAACGACTTCCACGCGTTGGTTGCGTCGCACGATTTTCTCGGCGGCGACCTCGGCGATGCCGGGCCCGGCGCCCAGCAGAAAGACCCGCAGCGGCGGCCGCCCACCGGTGCCTGCCGCCCGCAGCACCGCAGGCGTCAGGTCGCTGCCTGCAACCCGCTCGGGAAGTGGCTTGCCTAGGAGTCGCGACGCCGCAATTAACGGAGCGCCATCTGCCAGAACCATGGCGGCAGACTGATACGCAGCTCGCAAGTCGGCCCGGGTGTGGTGCATTACCACATGATCGACGTTCGGCGTAACCACGTAATGGCATCGCCCGTCGCTCGGAGCGGCGCAACGATCGAGCAACTGCGACATCGCTTCGCCAAGCGTCACACGATCGATTGCCATGCCGAACAAGGAGAGCTTCGAGTTAGGTGGAGATGTTTGCATTGCTAAGCGGTGGTGTGTTGCAAAGTCGGCGAGTAAATGGGCTCGGCTGCAACGGTTGCAGCCGTCTTTGTCGCCAAGCGGCGTTCGCAACCGACGGCCATGCCGGCAACGATGAATAGCAGCCATTGGTCGGCGTGCAGATGTGTCAGATCGTGAAACACGGCAGACGGCAGATAGACCATGACCGTCGCGACGCCAAGCACGCCTAGCGATCTTTCATGCGGCGCCGCGTTCGTCGCTTGCGAAAGCCACCAACTGCACGCGAGCATGCCGCCCAACACGGCGACGTAAGCAGCCAAGCCAACCATGCCGGTCTCGGTCAGCAGACTGAGGAACGTGTTGTGGTGATGGAGGTCGCGTAGGCTTTCTAGCTCGAACGACTGCGAGCGGTCCGACAAGTAGGGAAGTTTTTGATCGTAGAATCGCCCGAAGCCGGCTCCCCACAGGGGATGATCGCTAAACATCTTCCAAGAGACGTAGGCAAACGCGGTTCGCTGCTGCACTGAATGCTGTGAGACTCCGCCCGAATCCTCGCGTTCGAGCTGAACGATGGACTGCCAAAGTACGCTTGCTGCCAGAATGCCGGCGATGCCAATGCCGCTCAGCACGGGCACGCGGAGCCGCTTTGGCAATTGAGCGGCAAGCACTACCAAGCCACTAGCGGCTAAGCCAATCCAAGTGGAGCGGGTGTAGGTCAGCAGTACACCGAACGCCATGAGTGCCATTGCGGCGACGAGCAGCAACTGCCCCAACCGACTTGCCCGCGGAAGCAGCGTCCACGCCGCCCAAAAACAGACCGATAGAAAGATGCCTAAGCTGACGGAGTTAAGTGCAGGTCCCCGCGCGCGGCCGTAGTGCAGGCCAAGTTCTGGATCGGCGATGTAGCGAGGAAACACAACTCCCCACAGCCCAGCGCTTTCGGCTAAAGCGGTCACCGCCAAATAGCTACCTAGCAGCACCAAGAGCGTCAGCACACGTTTCGCAACGGCCGAATCAAACCGAGACTGCCGCATCACGAGGAAGAGGAACGCCGGCGTCCAGAAGCCCATCACCAAACGCCAGAAGGGCGATGAGGGGCTGATCGTCGTATCATCGATTCGGAAGAAAAACGCACTGAGGCTGAGCCAAACAAGTGTCAGCACAATGGCCCAATCGACCGTCGACACGGCCGAGGCTTTGACTTTTCCCGTCCAAACGCGGTGAGCGAAGAGCGTGGCCAGTCCTAGCAGCAACAGTCGATCGAGCGTCAGTGGCAGAGGGCCAACGTGGGCGTTCCAGAAAGAGTGGCCCAGCACGTAGCCAACGATAAGCGTGGCGATCACCATCACCGGCAGCGATGCCCGGCGAGCATACAGCCCCGCCCAAACGGCAAGTCCGGCGGCGATGAACGACGCTGCAATAGCCAAGTGTTTGCCAGAGGTTGGTGAAAAGCTGACGACGGACGAAGCTGCTGTTCCCAAAGCCTAGCTCGTCGCCCTGCGAAGCTCGGTGACGACCGGGAGCACGGCGTTACGGTCCGATTCAGTCGAGTTGATCCAACTGTTTCAAACCGCTTGACCGGTGGAATCGACTCGCACTTCCGACCAGATGTTGGCCGGAGTTGCTGTGGCGACGGTCGCCGCGGGGAATTGCTCTGTCCAAGTGCCGGGCGTCGGAGCGATGTCTGTGTTGCGATGAGGCTGCGCCGCCGTCGGTGGTTCGATAATCGCCGGATTGCGGGGGGCGTAGCAAACGAAGACCAAGCCTAGGCCAAGAATCAGCCCCCCCAATCCACCAGCCAGCGACACGGTTGTCCGGCCTGGACCCACGGGGCGAATGCCAGCCTCGACCGCATCGACGCGTGCCAGCACACTGGCCGACTTGGCGCCAGCGCTGTGAGCACGGGCATCGGCAAGCTGCCCTTCCGCGGCATCGACCAGGCGGGTTTGGTTCTCGACCGCGGCGATAAGCATTGAGTACTCAGCACGCCGACCCGCCAACTGATTGAGCTGTGCCCGGGTCTCCGCCAGTTCCTTTCGGAGCGCCGCTTCACGCTGCTGGCTTAGGGAAAGCTCTAGCTCGACGCCCGCCATCGCGATGGGAATTTCGTTGTGCAACTCTGCTCGATGCTGCTGCTCAGAGACTGTGGCGGCGATCACGAAGGGGTGAACGTCAGACCGAGTGCTCCGCAGCGATGCCGCCTGCATCTGTGCGTCGACCAATCCATCTTTCAATCGCTGCAGCGACGGCTGCGATACGAGCAAAGCCGACGGCGTTGCTAGCAGCCGGGTAGGATCGGTTTGGGCGAGGCGAAGCGTTGCGAGTAGTTCGGAGTTGCGTCGTCGGACGGTCTCCGTTTCTCGCAGGTTGTTCTCGATGGACAGAATCTTTTGTGCAAGTACGCCCTGTCCGCCGAGGGGCGAAACCAAGTTCCGCAGGTCGGCCAGATTGGCGCCGACCTCCGCTTCCATCTTCGCGAGGCGATCGGTGTGCCGCTGCAATTCATTGCGTGCGGCGGCGGCAGCGTTCTCTAGCTCCTGCACCATACTGCCGGCTTGAGAGTTCTTCAGCTCCTGCATGCGAGTCTCCAGGTGCTTTGCAACGGCATCGACCAACTGCACCGCACGCTGTTGCTTGGCATCGAGCACCGTCAGGTAGAACACCTCGGTTTCGCCAAACACGGCTCCACCTGGAGGAGTGATCCGTAGTTGCTCTCGAAGATCCTCGACATCTTCAGCGCTCGGAAAGCTGGAGTTGCCAAACAAGCTCGGCGGTGGACCGACTTCGGCGAGTGCCGCTGCGAGCACGCTGCGACTGCGGGCGAGTTCGAGGACCGTTTCCTGCACGGTTCGCATCTCGGACAGGTCAGTGAACTTACCGAGCCGTTGTCCGGCGTATCCGGCAGCTTCGCTCCGGACGATCATCCCTTGCGTCGCTTTCCACTTGCGTGGTGTCACCAGCGTTGCCACCGCGGTTAGCAGCAAGCCAGCTACAGCGGGGGCGATCCACAACCAGGCATGGTCGCGAAGCAATCGGTACACGGTGGCTGGCGTCAGGCTGGCTGGTGGTTGGGAAGGCATGCGATGCTCCAGGCAAGTTCACTCGGCGAAGGTCGACCGTAGCGTGTCGGCGGCCGTAGTGAGCAAAGTTGGCGCCCGGTCCTCTAGTCCTGTCTGGCAATTGTCGGCGTTTGCGGCGTAAAGCCCTTCGTTGGATCGACTTACCACGATCGCATCGTTGGGTAGCGGCAGACGATTCCAGCGGCGAAGCCGTCTGCAGCACGTTGCAAAATCGCAACACGTCGCCTCGACGCCTCACTCCGCGGACGGATTTGGACGTCTTTCAGAACGTAGCTTGCGTTCGCCCTTCTGTGCGGCAGAGTTGTGCGTTCTCTATCTACGCCTGCAAATTAGCTGTGGAGATCCCTCGTGGCGGTCAAGCTTTTTGATACCCCGGACACGCTCGAAACCGTCGCGGAAGAGTGGCGGCGCCTAGCCGATGACCACCCCCTGCGTGGTTACGACTGGCATGCCGGTTGGTGGAGTCACTATGGCGGGTCGGGGCAGTTGTTTGTTTTGGGGGTCACCGACGACGATGGGCGATTGATCGGCTTGGCGCCGTGGCGAATCGAGCAATCGATGCGTCGTGGATCGGCCATTCGCTGGCTAGGCGATGGCGAAGTCTGCACCGATCACCTGACGCTGCTCGCCGAACCAGGATTGGAGCAACGCGTCGCTTGCGAGATAGCCGATTACCTCACGGACGACTTTACCGAGTGGGACTTGCTGAAGCTCGACGATGTCGACGCAAAGGAAGCGATAATCGGACAATTGGCGAATGCACTTGCAGAGCGTGACGGCATAGTAGCGATTAAGGAGGCCGGCGCCTGCTGGACGATTGACTTGCCAAGCGATTGGGAAGAGTTCCTTGCGTGCCAATCAAAGTCGCACCGTAAACAACTTCGCCGCGCCGAGCGACGCGTCTTGGATTCCGATCGCTGCACTTGGCATCCAGTAGAAACGCAGGTGGAGCTTGCCGAAGCGTGGCCGATTTTCGTCGATCTTCACCAACGCCGCCGCCAAAGTCTGGGCGAACCTGGCTGCTTTGCTTCGCCGAGATTTGAAGCGTTCCATCGCGAGCTGGCTGGCAAGCTGCTCGAGCGGGATCAGCTCCGCCTAAGTTGGCTGGAACTTGAGGGGCGACCTGCCGCGGCTGAGTACCACTTTGCTGGCCAAGGCGCGGTGTACGCCTACCAAGGGGGCGTCGACCCCGATCTGCTCGATGACGAGCCAGGGCGGCTATCGAACATTGCCACGATCAAAGCCGCCATCGAAGCCGGCGTGACGACGTTTGACTTTCTGCGTGGCGACGAACCTTACAAGGCACACTGGCGAGCGGTGCCCAAGCCGACTGTACATTTGCAGGTGGTGCCGCCGCGTCAGACCGCCAGATTCCGTGCAGGCGCCAATCAACTGGCGGGCGCCGTGCGGAGCGGCTTGAAGTCACTCGCCAAAGACTGAGCCAGCCGCGACCGAGGAGTGTCGCCCTGTGAATCGACTAAAACAAACAGCGCTCGCCGCCTACTACTCTGCGTCACTCCCGGTGCGACGCTGGCAAGCGGCATCGCGCGCCGCCCAGGGTGCAGAGCCGGTAAGCATTCTGTTCTATCACCGGATCGCCGACGAGCATCCGAATGCATGGACGATGTCCTGTCGAGCTTTTGAGCGACAAATCGATTGGATCGCGGATCGATTCGATGTTGTCAGCCTGAAAGAAGCGCAGCGGAGGATTGCTGCGGGTGCGAACACACGGCCTACAGTCGCGCTGACTTTTGATGATGGCTACGCCGACAATTGTGAATTCGCATTGCCATTGCTCCTTCGCAAACAACTGCCAGCAACGTATTTCGTATCAACCGATCACGTCCTTGGCGGCATGCCATTTCCGCATGACGTAGCGGCGGGCTTGCAGCTTCGACCCAACAGTGTGGAAGAACTACGCGCAATGGCTGATGCGGGGATCGAAATCGGCGCCCATACCCAGTCCCACGCCGACCTGGGATCTCCAAACAGTGCCGGTCGACTACGCGACGAGATTGTTGGCTCGAAGCATAAGCTGGAACACGCGCTCGATCGCGAAGTGCGATACTTTGCTTTCCCGTTTGGACTTCACGCCAACATGACGCCAGAAGCCTTCGGCATCGCTTGCCAAGCGGGATTCGCCGGCGTTTGTTCTGCCTACGGAGCCTACAACAAGCCGGGCGATGATCCGTTTCACTTGCAGCGAATCCACGCCGACCCAGAAATGACGCGACTGAAAAACTGGCTGACGATTGATCCTCGGAAACTGAACGTCGAGGCGTTCGATCCGGGCAACTACCGCAGTGTCGATCCAACGGAGAACGGTGTATCGCTTTTCGCAAACCCTGCGGAGGCGATCCATTAGCGAGAAGGCTGAAAACTCGTCACGCATCGGCTTGCGTCCCGATACGCTTGCGTCCAGCATCGTGATTTTGCTCGCGGTGAACGTCGTGCAGCGGACGATCGGCTTTGGTCGTGGCGTTCTGTTTTGTCGCTGGCTCGAGCCGGAAGAGCTGGGCCATTGGGAGATGGCGTACAGCTTCCTGCTGTTAGCGGCGCCCTTGGCTGTGCTAGGGCTTCCCGGTTCGTTCGGTCGCTATTTGGTCCGGTACCAAGAACAAGGCCGAGTGCGGCTTTTTCTCCGGCGTACCGCGAGTTGGACCCTCGGTCTATCGGCATTAACTATCGGCATTTTGCTATGGCAGCAGCATGCGGTCGCCAATCTCGTATTTGGCGATGCAAGTCAGGGCCCGCTGGTTGTGTTGACCGTCTCGTGTTTGGCCGTTGTGATCCTGCACCACTTCCTCGAGGCCGTCTTCGCTGGGCTAAAACTGTTCCGCATCGTCTCGGCGATGCACTTTTGCCAGAGCATGTTTTTCGCCGGATCTGCCTTGGCATTGGTTGCATGCTGGAGACCGGACGCCGGCAGTGTGATCGTCGGCTATGCGATTGGCTGCGCCGTGTCGGCATCCGGGACGCTCCTGTGGTCGCTGATTTCAAATGGCTCGGCAACGCAGCCGCAGTCCGCTACCGAAGCGATTTCGCATCGGGAATTCTGGCCGCCGCTGATGCGATTTGCCATCGGCGTTTGGGTAGCCAACTTCCTTTGCAATCTCTTCGCGATCATTGATCGCTACATGATCTTGCACGCAGGCACGTTCGAGAGCAGCGTTGCTCTGCAGCAAATCGGCAACTATCACGCAGCATGCATCGTGCCGTTGCTGCTGGTGTCTGTCGCGAACTTACTGGTTGGCGCCATGACGCCACACCTCAGCCATGAATGGGAAGCCGGCGATCGAGAGCGAGTCTCTCAACGCTTGAACCTCGCCCTGCAACTGGTTGCGCTAGCGATGCTCGCGGCCGGCTCCGGTGTTTTGGTGGGATGTCCCTGGCTATTCGATTTGGCGTTCGGCGACAAATATGCAGCCGGCCTAGCAGTTCTGCCGTGGACCGTTGCTTCGTGCGTTTGGTTCGCCTTGTTGCTTGTTGCTCAAACGTACGCATGGTGCGCCGAGAACACCCGCGCCGCGGCGTGGCCACTGGCGATCGGGCTCGTCGCCAATGTTACGCTGAACTTCTTGTGGCTACCGCAGTGGGGCCTCGCTGGCGCCGTGGCTGCCACAGCTGTGGCGACACTCATCACGTTGTACGCACAACTAGTGGTCAACCAACGACTAGGGATGCAGGTCGCGTGGCCAACGCTGGCGATGGGTATGAGTCCCTTGCTGTTGGCAGGCGGGGCCGTGGTGTCGCTGGTCGGCTTGGGGGTCTTGATTGCAATCGCCAGTTTGCAAATCTTCATTAATCAAACGCCGGGGTGGACGTCACTCGGCAACTTTCGTGCGACATAGACCACCACCGAAGTTACTGGCTGAGAGAAGTAGCATGATGCAATCGAATGACCACGTAGAGCCGATGCGAGTCTTGTTCCTCGTCACAAGCATGCCTGTCGGCGGCGCCGAGACGTTGCTCGTAAATTTGGTCCGTCGACTTGATCGTAACCGCTTCGCTCCCGAAATCGGATGCCTTAAAGAGCGTGGGCCGCTGGGGGAAGAACTAGCCAAGGAAATCCCCGTTTACCATTCGCTAACCGCTGGCAAGTACGATCTCCGCGTCCTGTGGCGACTTGCGAAACTGATGCGCAACCGGCGTATCGACGCTGTTGTGACCGTCGGCGCCGGCGACAAAATGTTCTGGGGGCGCCTTGCTGCACGCATCGCGGGTGTGCCGGTGATTGCATCTGCGCTTCACAGCACCGGTTGGCCCGATGGCGTGGGGCGGTTGAATCGCTTGCTTACGCCGATAACGGACGCCTTTATTGGCGTTGCCAAACCTCACGGTGAGCATCTCGTTCACAACGAAGGCTTCCCTGCCGACTGCGTGCATGTGATTCCTAACGGAGTCGACACCGAGAAGTACGCTCCTCCTATCGACCCGGTCGCAACACGGGCCGAACTCGGACTGCCAGCAACAGCGCCGGTCGTCGGAATACTTGCTGCTCTCAGGCCAGAGAAGAACCATGAACTGTTTCTCGCGGCGGCCAAGCAAGTACTTGAGCATGTAAGCGACGCCCGTTTCGTAATCATCGGTGACGGGCCGCAACGCGAAATGCTGGAGCAGCATGTTACCGAACTGGGTATCGCTCACGCGGTGCACTTCCTCGGCAACCGTAGCGATGTGCCGGAAGTCTTGGGCGTGTTGGACGTTCTCGCCCTTACCTCTCATAACGAAGCCAACCCGGTATCGATTCTCGAAGCGATGAGCGTCGGCAAGCCCGTGGTGGCGACGGACGTCGGGTCAGTCCGCGAGTCGGTCAACCATGGCGTCACGGGCTATTTGACGCCAGCGGGCGAGATCGCCCCGATCGCTGAGCGATCGACGCTGTTACTGTGCGATCCTTTGCACGCTCAAGAACTGGGCGCCCGGGGAAGACGGGTCGTCCAACAAGACTGGTCGCTCGACGCCATGGTGGCTGGCTACGAGCAACTGCTGGAGCAACTGCTGCTGGCCAAGACAGGACAGGTACTACCGAATTCGGCCGCTGAAGCCGCCGCTTTGCCGGCGAAAACGCCGCAGCCTACCCACTCGTAGTGGGTGGTCTGGGCAGCCATAATGGAAGCCCGGGAAGTTGGGGTCACGGACGCTCCCACGCCGGTTCCTTCCTACAGACTCGCCCTCGATGCTCACCGAGTACCTGCTCACTTTCACCGCCCGACTTCTTAGCGGTGCGAGCGTGCGCTGGGTGGATAGTCAGCCCGACACGTGCCAGCGTATTTACTTCGCCAACCACACCAGCCACTTGGACGTCGTCTTGGTTTGGTCGGCGCTGCCCCACAAGGTTCGAGAGCTCACCCGGCCCGTGGCAGCCAAAGACTATTGGAGCCGTGGCTGGTTACGGCCGCACTTGGCGAAGATTTACAACGCGATGCTCATCGACCGCAAAGCGATCAAGGTGCATCAGAGCCCGGTAGACTTGATGATCCGAGAGATCGGCGGCAAGTACTCTGTGATCATGTTCCCCGAAGGCGGCCGTCAGGGTGGCGAAGACGTTGGCGAGTTCAAAAGCGGTCTCTATTACCTCGCCAAAAAGCGGCCAGACCTAGAACTCATTCCCGTCTACCTGAACAATATGAACCGCGTTTTGCCGCGGGGCGAGTATCTCCCCGTCCCGCTGCTGAGCTGCATCACCTTCGGCCCGCCAATGTGGTTAGAATCGGGCGAAAGTAAAACAGACTTCTTGACCCGTGCCCGCGATGCGGTCTTGCGACTGAGCGACAACTACGAAGAAGGGGAGCTGTCGGTAGTCGGCGGCTGAATTCCACGGTCCACGCAACATGGTTGAAAAAAACTGGGTACTCGCTGCCACGGTCGTCGGCTTGTTGGCGTTGGCCACAGCCATCGGCCGCATTCTGCAGCGGCAACCTCAGCTAGGCCTCAATCCTGCAGCGGTTGAAGCCTTCAATGGCCGGTTGCGTGCGTGGTGGATCATCTGCTGCTTGCTGCCGATTGCCTTTCTCAGCACAGGGCTGACGGTCACACTTTTCGGTTTGATTAGCTTCTGGGCGTTGCGAGAGTTCATCACGCTTACGCCAACCCGTTTGGGCGACCACCGGGCCTTGTTTTGGGTCTTCTTTCTCTTCGCGCCGATGCAATACGTGTTGGTCGGCCTCGACGGTTACAGTTCGAGCGGCGGTCGCGGGATCGATACCTACCCGCTATACAGCGTGATGATCCCCGTTTTTGCGTTTCTGTTTATCCCGCTCCGTGTGGCGATCGCGGGGGACGCACGGCGATTCTTAGAGCGCGTCGCGAAGATTCAGTCTGGCTTGCTCGTCTGCGTCTACTGCCTCAGCTACGCGCCGGCCCTGCTGAAATTGAAGTCGCCCTACTTGGGACCAGGCGACGCCGCTCGGTTGCTATTTTTCTTCGTCATCATTTCGCTGCTTGGCGAAGCGATGCAGTTTGCTTGGAGCCGCTTGTATGGCCGGCATGTGATCGCGCCTGAAATTAACAACTCGCGTACGTGGGAGGGCTTCCTAGGAGGGTCTGCCACGACGGCGCTGATTGGCCTCACCTTGGCGTGGGCGACCCCCTTTACGCAGCTATGGCACACGGCACTCGTGTCCATGCTCGTGGCGGTGATGGGGCTAGCAGGATCGATGACGATGTCTGCGATTAAGCGAGACCGCGGAGTCCGCGACTTCGGCACGCTCGTCGAAGGCCACGGCGGCGTACTCGACCGTATCGACGCTCTTTGCTTCGCGGCGCCCGTGTTCTACCACGTAAGCCGCTATTTGCTCGAAGCCAGATAAGTTCGTTGGCGCCGATCGACAGCGCTACCGATACAAGGTCCGCGACCCACGCGACGCGTCATAGATGCTGCCGCCTTGGCTCGTTCTAGCGGGTGTTTCCGCCATGGCCGAGTAGACCGATTCTGCAGAATCGCCAAAAGCAGCGGATGCGTTCGACATTGCATCTGGCGTCGTTGCACTCGCTAGGGCAACGCCACCGCCTCGTGACCGATCGGTCGGCGCCGGCGCCGTATTCGCAGCAACGGTGGCAACGTCTGGCTCAAGAGCCAAACGCGGCCGGCCTTGCTTGACCCACGCAAGCCATTGATCTTGCATGGCGTAGAGCGTGTCGTGCCCATAGTGTTCCCGCACGGCGGCAGCCCACTGCTCGTCCGCCATGCCATCTGCCAAGAACTCGAGGAAGGCTTTCTTGCCCCGACGCTCGATCAAGAACGTGGTAACCGAGTGGCCTTGCGAGTAGAGCGGCATTACGTCACGCGGATACTCCTTTAAAGCAAACATGCGTGTGAAGGGAATGCCCTTGCCCGTCTTCAAGAAACGGATGAGCATTCGCTCCTGCTTGCCGATCTCGACCGGATGCTCCACCGTGGTGCAGGCGCCTTCATCCGCCCAGCGTGGGAGTGGCCGGCGGAAGTGGCTGGCGAAAATCGTGTGCGTTATTTCATGCGGCAGGACGCTGTCAAGAACACGCTCGCGCGAACCCTGCACCTTCATCGTCCAGCCAAACACTTCCCCCTGGTCGAAGACAAAGCTGGTCTCGCCACCGGCGCCCAAATGAGGGGAAACGCTGGCTTGGATCGGGCACGGCTTGCTCCAGGCGGGCATCGCTTCGCCAAGCCATTCGATCGCCAGTCGCTCACGCCACTGCTCGGCCGACTGGGCGATCTCGATCGCCAGTGCGCGAGTCGGGGCTTGCACCACGAAATTGGTCGTGCGGTGGCCCGCGGCCTGGGCCGACTCGGTTGAGATGAACGTGACCGTAAGGGCCAACGCCAACACGGCCGCACACCTACGCGTGCGGCAACGGGGGTGAGCGTCCATGCTCGACTCCACTATAGGATTTGCCGGGAATCAACGACCGCACCGCCCGTATCCTTGGGCCGTGCAGCACAGCGGGGTCCGAAGAGTACCGCGCCAATCGAAACTTGTCCTAGATCGATTTACGCATCGAAACCGGGACCCGTTACGAAATTCTTATTTTTTGCGTAGATTCGACATTGGCGTACTCGTTTGTCACACTAGCACCGGCATTTTTTCGGCGCCTGAACCCTAACTTTTCGAGAAGAGCAGCACGATGCAGCAGGGATGGAGGATCGCCGCCACCGTGGTGATAGCACTTGGCTACAGCTCCGCGTATGCCGCGGGCCCAGGCGTGCCGAGCTTGGGGAGCACCGCCCAGGACTATGTCGGCTACGCCGTGAGCGATCTCCCCGATCACTATCAGGCGCCCGCTTTGGCGAATGCGAACAATACCCCGGCCGACAATCCGATCACAAATGCCGGTGCAGAACTTGGCCGGGTGCTGTTCTACGACGGCCGACTAAGTCACAACGATGGTACGTCGTGTGCGAGTTGCCACGTCCAGGAAAACGGCTTTAGCGATCCGAATCAATTTAGCATTGGCTTCGAAGGCGGGCTGACCGGTCGGCACTCGATGGGCCTGACGAACGCGGCATACTACGCGCGTGGTCGATTCTTCTGGGACGAGCGGGCCAGCACCCTGGAAGAGCAGGTGCTGATGCCGATCGAGGATGCTGTCGAAATGGGATCGAATCTCGACGACCTAGAACAAGAACTGCAAGCAACAGAGTTCTATCCCGAGCTATTCGAACGAGCCTTCGGCGACGACCAAGTCACGAGCGAACGGATGGCGGCGGCGATGGCCCAGTTTGTTCGCTCAATGGTCAGCTACCAGTCAAAGTTCGATCAGGCTCTTGAGGCCAACCAACTGAGCGATGTGCTTACAGCCGACGAAGCCGCGGGCCACGCGATCTTCGGGCAACGGTGCGACAGCTGCCATCGATCAGACGCCCAGATTGCTCCAAGCCCCAACAACATTGGCCTCGACGAAGTGGATGCTGATCCGGGCGACGAGAATGGGGACTTCAAGGTCCCATCGCTACGCAACATCGCTGTTCGCGACGGCTTTATGCACGACGGGCGATTTACGACGCTGGAAGAAGTCATCGAGTTCTACAGCAGCGGCGTGCAAGACAACGACAACCTGGGACGCGGACTATCACCGGGCGGCTTTGGATTCACCGAGACCGAGAAAGCCCAACTGCTCGCGTTCATGAATACGTTGACCGACGATGCTTTCTTAACGTCTGATTTGTTCAGTGACCCCTTTGTCGACCTGCCGGGCGACTACAACGGCGACGGACTCGTCGACGCAGACGATTACCTGGTATGGAAAGAAGACTTTCTGGCCGCGGCAGATCAGTTTGCCCCATTGATGGCCGATGGCGATAACGACGGTATCGTTAACATTGCCGACTACTCCATCTGGCGAGACAATCTCGGCGCCCGCTGGGATGACGGTGTTGCGGCGGCGGTGTCGTTCGCGTCGACGCCTGAGCCCGGCGCCTCGGTATTGGTGCTCGCTCTCCTCGCGGCTGGTTGCGGATTGCGACAAAGGCAATGCTGCCGAAGCGGTTAGTAATTACCCGCCGACCCGGCGATCGGCGGCGAGAGGTGAACCAGCGGGTTCTACTGCGTAGGTCAGCAGCGTGACGATGCGTGCGGCGGTCTGCTAGAATCGGGGGACCGCGTAGATCCTGCCGCCGACAACCGCCCGCCGATGTCACTCGATTTGCGACTCTCGATAGTTATCCCCACGCTTAACGAGCAGGCGAATGTCGCCCTTGCGGTGCAGCGTGCCTGGGGTTTGCAACCGCTTGAAGTGATCGTCGCCGATGGCGGCAGCACCGACGAGACAGCCACCATCGCTTCAGCCGAAGGCGCCCGTGTTGTCCATTCGAGTGCCGGCCGAGGCACGCAGCTCAACGCAGGCGCCATTGAGGCAAGTGGTGACGTGCTGCTGTTTCTGCATGCGGATACGTGGCTCGAACCAGTAGCCGCCCAGCAAATCGCTGCAGCCCTTACAAGTCCTCAGACGGTTTGGGGAGCGTTCTACCAAGCGATCGACGCCACGGGCTGGAAATACCGCGCACTTGAGCGCGGCAACGCGTATCGAGCCCGTCGCATTGGGCTGCCCTACGGCGATCAGGCGATATTTGTCCGCCGACAAGTATTTGTTGCAGCCGGCGGCTTTCCTGATCAGCCGTTGATGGAAGATGTCGATCTTTCTCGCCGCCTGCGAGCGCAAACGATGCCGGTGTTGCTCGATGGTCCGTTGCACACCTCGGCTAGGCGTTGGCAGCGTCAAGGCGTTATTCGTCAAACTGCGAGAAACTGGGCCTTCTTGGTGCTGTGGCGATTAGGAGTTTCGCCGACGCGACTCGCTCGTTGGTATCGTCCGCACAATAGTGGCGTGCCATCGCCGGCGCCAATCGAATTGCCAACGACCGCTCGCGTCCCAGTTGGCGCCCGGCGAAGCTGCGACAGCTAGCCAGCGGTCGGGTGGCAGCCAAGCTCGCCAAGCAATTGCGTCACGCGTTCCATTGGCAAGCCAACGACGTTCGACGCACTGCCGTTGAGGATTCGCACAAAGGCCAAGCCGTCTTGAAAGCCGAACGCGCCTGCCTTGCCGCGCCAGCCGCCCGTCGCCAAGAAAGGCTCAAGCCAGTCTTCTTCCAGCGGTGACATGACCAACTGCGTTACGACGACCTCACCGGCCAATGGCTGCGGGTTGTCGGGCGTCATGAGGCAAATGCCTGTCAGCACAAGGTGTTCGCGGCCACTCAGCCAGCTCAGCATTTCGCGGGCGTGATTTTCGTCTTTCGGCTTGCCGAGCACTCTCCCGTCGCACTCCGCCACGGTGTCGGCCGCCAGCACGAGAGAATCGGCGCCCTGCCCCGACGCTGCTAAACGCTGCGCTACGTCGATCGCTTTTAGCCGGGCCAGTTCGGCCACCAACTCTGTGGGCGAAAGCCCTTCGATTGTTTCTGGCTCTGCGTCTTCGCTGGGGCTCTCAATCGTGAACTGGTAGCCGGCTTCCTGCAGCAGCTCCCTCCTGCGGGGCGAACTACTCGCTAGAATCAGGTCGGGCATAGAAGAATGTCGTCGGTGCGAAGCCGAAGTGATCGAGAAACCATTGAAAGTTCTGTTCGAGGATAACCATCTGCTCGCGGTTCTGAAACCGCCTGGGCTGCCGACGATGGGCGCTGGGCCCGGTGTGCCCACGCTGTTGGATCAAGCAAAGGCACACATCCGGGAAAAGTACAACAAGCCAGGCAACGTCTATCTTGGCATTGTTAGCCGACTCGACGCCCCAGTTACCGGCGTCGTGCTGATGGCCCGGACTTCCAAGGCAGCAGCTCGGCTTTCCGAAGCCTTCCGCGGACGCTCGGTTGATAAGAGTTACCTCGCCGCCATCGAGGGTGTGCCCGATCAAGACACCGCAACGCTCGTTCATCATTTGCGAAAAGATGACCGGCATCGAAAGGTGCACGTCACGACACCGGACGCAGCGGACGCTCAGCGTGCGGAACTCAGCTACGAAGTCCTCGGCGATGGTCCCCGTGGTGCGTTACTACTGGTCAAACTGGTAACCGGCCGCAAGCATCAAATTCGTGTGCAACTTGCCAAGCTCGGCTGCCCCATCGTTGGCGATCGAAAGTACGGGGCGCAGACGTCGCTGCCGGCGGGCATTGCTTTGCACGCGTGGCGACTCGCATTGGAGCATCCGGTGCGGCGAGAGCGGCTCACTATCACGGCGCCAACGCCCCCGGCATGGTCCCGGTTTTGGCCGCTAAGCGAAGCGCGATTGCCCGCATGAGCAGCCACCTCGAAATGTTATAAAACGCTTTCGCGAAACAACTTAAGAGCCCTCGATTTTAGCTGCCATGCTTGGCGTGGCGTCAGTTCTGGATTAAGCTTGAGCAGCATAGAGACGCCGCTGTTCTATTGACGCACAGCCCCAGCGGGCTGCCCCTTTTTGGAAGGTGGGGATCGCGTGGCGGAATTCGTCGAAAAAACACTCTTCGAACGAGCCTTGCTCGCCAGCCAATTGGTTGGCGCCGCCGAATTGCT
>JBCDCL010000010.1:0-16196 GCA_039182175.1 Planctomycetota bacterium | reverse complement strand
GATTCCCTCGACCTCATTTGGTCCGAGGGCGCCATCTACAACATGGGTTTTCGTGCGGGATTGGAAGCGTGGAGGCCGCTGCTAAGGCCGGGCGGCGTGCTCGCCGTGTCAGAGATTACCTGGCTACGCCCACACCCTCCCGAGACCATCGGGCAGCACTGGGAGAGCGAATACGCTGAGATCGCGACCGCAGCGGAGAAGATCGCGATTCTTGAGAAGGCGGGCTACGACTTGCAAGGGTACTTCGTGTTGCCGCCGACCGATTGGATCGAGAACTACTACCAGCCAATCGAAGAGCACATCCCGGCATTCCTGGCACGGCACTCTGATCGTCCTGAGGCGACGCAGATCGCCAAGATAATGAGACACGAGGCCAGTCTGTACGAGCGCTACCTCGACTATTTCAGCTACGGGTTCTACGTCGCTCGCAAACGCTAGGCTGGAACGCGTTCCCTTCGCCCTCCCTCCGCGGTTGCATCGCCCGTCTGCTTCTGGCGGCTCCGCGAACTCGCTGAGGTGCATAAATTCGGGTGAGACCTCCGCAGAAAGCCGGCCAGTCTTCGAGTGGACGGGTGGTCCAACCGACGCGGGCCACGCGCCGCCATGGTTGCCAGTCGCTTCGAGCCGCCAGAGCCTTCGCCTGTCGACCGTTAGCTCACAGATTTAGTCGGTTCCGGGGAACCCGGTTTCGTGCTCTGGATCGCCAAGGTCGAAACGCGCTGTCGAGCATCTGCTCAACCTTCGGACGCCGTGAAGAGTGCGCTCACCGCGGGTTTCGTGATTTTCCCCATAACGTTTCTCGGCAGCTGCTCGGTGATCAAAAAACGCCGCGGGACCTTGTAGGCGGACATCACTCCCTGACACCACGCACGGACCTCTTCGGGATCGATGTCAGGGCCGTCCTCTGCGACCAACGCCGCGGCGACCACCTCGCCCCACGTGTCGTCGGCGAGGCCAACCACCGCACACTCCTTGATCGAGGGATGGTCGAGCAGCGACGCCTCGATCTCAAGCGCGGAGAGCTTGTACCCACCGCTTTTGATGATATCGACGCTGCTGCGCCCGAGGATGCGGTAGTACCCCTCTTCGCGAACGGCGATGTCGCCTGTGCAGAACCATCCTTCTCGAAACGCTTCGCGGGTTGCCTCTGGGCGATTCCAGTACTCACCGAAGACCGTCCGACCCCGGACTTGGATCTCACCCTGCACTCCCTCTGCCGCCGCCACCGTCCCGTCTTCCGCCACAAGGCGGACGTCAACTCCGGGCAGCGGCAAGCCAACGGCCCCGGGCCGTCGCTCCCCGTCGTACGGGTTTGAGAGGGCCATGCCGATCTCGGTCATTCCGTATCGCTCAAGCAGGGCTTGCCCGGTGAGTTCTCGCCAGTGGTTGTGTACGCTTGCGGGGAGCGCGGCCGACCCGGAGACCATTAGCCGCATGTCACGGAACTCCGCGACCACCCTTTCGCGCTCATCGGGCGAAAGGTCCTGTAGGACCTGGATCAGCTTCACGTACACCGTTGGCACCGCCATGAAGACGCTGTACGCCCCTTCGGCGACCGAGCGGAGGATCTGCTGGGCGTCGAACCGTGGGAACGCGTCGACGCACGCCCCCGACCACAACGCACACAACAGCACGTTCACGATGCCGTGCACGTGATGCAACGGCAGGAACAAAGGGGTCGTGTCCGACGACTGCCACCGCCATGCCTCGACTAGCGATTCGATCTGCGCTTCGAGGCCATCGAACGTCGTCACGACCCCCTTCGGCTTGCTGGTGGTGCCGCTCGTGTAGAGGATCATCGCGCGGCGCGTCCGCTCAACCTTGGGAAGCTCACGGACCGTCGACTGGCTCGTGTTTTCGTAGGGCACGAGCCTAGCGCCTGCTTGCGTGCAGAGCGATTGAGCGTGCTCCGCGTAAGCCGCCGACGCCACGACGACCTTCACGCCCGAGTCACTCACCGTGTATGCCAGCTCCTTCTCCGCGGCTCCCAGGCTCAGCGGCACCGCAACGCCGCCCGCACGCCACACCCCCCACTGGGTCGATACGTAGTCGGGCCCCGGAGGGGCGAGGAACGCGACTCGATCCTCCAGTAGATCAATCGAACTCTCAAGCAGCGCTGAAGCGACCCTTGCCGAGTCGTCGAGCAACTGGCTGTAGCTGGTCACGCAGCCGTCTGTGTGGATGGCGACCGCTTCGCCGTATCCGGCTGCGCGTTCGAAGAGACGAAACCCGTGCATCCCGTGTTACTCGCTGCTTCCTCGTATTAGTCAACCAAGAGCCGGACCGCCAAGAAGAACACCGAAGGGCCCAGCAGGCAGCCGATCCCGGTGTAGAAGGTCGCCGTCATCGCACCGTACGGAACCAGACGCTCATCGGTGGCGGCCAGCCCGGCAGCCACACCGCTGGTGGTCCCCATGAGCCCCCCGAAGACAAGCGCGGACCTCGGATTGTCTAAGCCGATTGACTTGGCGGCGAACGGCGTTGCCACCATCACCGCAACGGACTTCACAAGGCCTGCCGCGACACTCAGAGCGATCACTTCGCTCGACGCCCCGATCGCGGTCCCGGTGACCGGGCCGACGATGTAGGTGGCCGCTCCCGCGCCGATGGTGGTCATGCTCACCGCGTCGCGGTAACCGAACACATAGGCGATCGCCGCGCCGATCATGAACGAGAAGCCGACCCCCAGCAGCAGCGCGACCACGCCGCTCAGGCCGGTCCGCACGAACTCGTCGATCCGAACCCCAAACCGTCGCCACGATCGCCAAGTCGCGGAAGGCAGCCCCGCCGATCAGCCCCACACCTGCGAGGCACTCGATGTCGGCGACGCCACGCGAGCCGCCGGTCGTCCACCCCGAGAAGCCAGCGAATACCAGCCCGAGCAGGATCGCAATCGCCGAGCCATGAATCCGCCCTCGGGTCAGCCAGTGCGACGCCGCATACGAGATCGCCATCAGCAGGGCGACGACCGCCAGTGCAGTCACCGGAGCGTACTTCGCGAGGACGTTATTCGCCGTTTCGAGCAGTTCCGTCATGCGTCCGTCGTGGGCTCGAATGCTCCGTCATCCGTATCCGCGTTGCCGCCTAGCTTGGTAACAAAGGGCACCGCGGCGAAGGCGATCGCGACGGCGCCTAGTCCCGCCGCGGCCGCCGCCACTCCGCCGTTCAGGGCAGCCATGACGTTCTGGCTCGCCGCCATGGCGACGCCGACTCGGCGATGGTCAATCGCTACTACACCCTGCACGACGAAGAGTCACTACGGCAGGTTCAGAAACTTACCCTGTTTAACGATTCTCCTTCGCCTCAGGATGAAGGGGGATCGCCAACCAATTCCTAACCTTTTAGATAGGAGCCGCCTAAGTTACAGCAGCGTAACTAAGTACCTGATCGACCCAGTGATCGACCCAATTGACTGGGACGATCAAACCAGATTGCACGAAGCCGAAGCCGCTACACGACTTGCGACGAGGCCAGAAACCAGAAGCGGAGGGCAAGGGACTCGAACCCTCAACCCCTTGCGGGGCAACTGATTTCGAATCAGGCGCCGCGTCTTCATACCGCGTCATATCGCGGCGTAGCGACACAACTGGCGCACGGTTGTTCAACTGTATAGAGCGCTGAACACGGTGCAGATTATGTGCACTCTACTCGTTGGAGCCACGCTACTTGCCATGCAACATGCGAGTGCAGATTTCTTTCGAACTGGCGCTCGATTCCACCGCGGCGAAATAAAAACCTGATCAATCTGGTGCCCTATTCGCGGCGTAGCGACACATATCGCGGCGTAGCGACACAACGCAATCAGGCACTCCTAATCGTCGCTTATCTTCCCTCTCGTTGAGCCGGCACTGACCAGCGCCTGTGACTGGTCGCTCCCCTTCGGTCGGCTCAACATCGATCACGCTCGCTTGCGAGCTTCTACAGGGGAGCGGCCAGTCGTGGGCGTTTTCTATTGATGGTCGTGCAAAGCGACCGCCAAGGAAGGAATCGCAATGCTCGTCTTGTCTCGCAGGAGAAGTGAGCAGATCGACATCGCCGACGGCTTGATCGTCATCACGATCGTCGAGATCCGCGGCGACAAGGTCCGCATCGGAATCGATGCACCGAAAGACATCGCCGTCAATCGTCGCGAGATCACCCAGATGATCGAGCGAGCAGACGCAGAAATGGCCGAGCATGGCTAGCGCGCTGTGGTTCGCATTGTTTGTCGGCCTGAGTGCAGGCCAGAACTGGCTGTGGATTTTGGAGCGAAACCGTGACGCAACTCGATACGCCCGTCGTCATCAACGATACGAAGCTGCACGACAACCCTACCAAGGAGCTAATCGCCGCCCTCGCCGCGGCGTCCGAGCAAATCGGCATGGCTCGCAAGAGTGGCCACAACAAGTACGACGACTACGACTACGCGAATCTTGAGGATTACCTCAAAGCCATTCGCGAACCGTGTAGCCAGAACGGCCTATTCGCATTCAGCCGCACGGCTGGCGAGCCGGAATACTTCGAGCGGAAAACCAAAAGCGGCAATGCGGAAATTGTCTGCCGAGTGCCGGTAGAGACACGCGTCATGCACGCTGAATCGGGTGGCTCGCTAGGCGTGACGGTCATCGGCGAAGGGCAGGACCGCGGCGACAAGGCGATCTACAAGGCCATCACCGGCGCCCGAAAGTATTCGATCGCGATGCTGTTCGGCATCTACACCACGGACGACCCTGAGGTCGACTCACACGATCCACCGCAGTCAACCCCGCAGAGTGCTCAGGCCAGTAGCCCCCCAGCAGGGCCGCCGACGCCGCCGCCGACACTCGAAGAGCGAGTGGCCGCGTGGAAGGGGAAGATCATCAAGCTCGAAGACTCAGCGGCCTTGTTGTCGGCGTTGAAAAAGACTGGCGACCACGAGGATCTCAAGAAAGACGCGCCGCTCTACGGCCGCGTGCTTATCGCGTTCGCGCAGGAAACCGCTGCGCGTCGAGAAGCCGGCCGACTGTCGGACGCCGAGGCCGAGCTGATATCGCAGATGCTCGGGCCAATGCTCGCCCAATACGAAGAAGCGAACCCTAACCACGGACTACAGCTATGACTACCAAAACGCTGCCCATCAGCAAAATCGAGTGCGACCCACACTTGCAGAGCCGCGTGGCGAACGACGACGACGCCGTCGCTGACTACGCCGCGGCGATCGAAGCGGGCGAGGATCTGCCGCCCGTCGACGTGATGCACGATGGCGAAACGTACTGGCTAGCCGACGGCTTTCACAGAGTGATGGGCAGCGAGCAGGCAGGCCGTACCAAGATCAAAGCCGTGGTGTATCAGGGCACTCGATCCGATGCCGTGTGGCATGCGGCCGGCGCCAACACGCGGCATGGCGTGCGGCGAACGAACGCCGACAAGCGACGCCAAGTCGAAATGGCACTCGCAGAGAAGCCCGAAGAATCAGATCGAGCGATCGCCAAGCACTGCGGCGTTAGCCACACGATGGTCGCCTCGGCTCGCAGCGAACTCGAATCAGGTGGCAAACTTTGCCACCTGGACGAACGGACCGGGCAGGACGGCAAGTCGTATCCGTCGGCATCCGAGTCGGCCGGTGATGCCGCCGAGCCCGAAGAGTCAGGTGGCAAAGTTTGCCACCTGGACGACGAGAACACGCCAGGCGACGTCGATTCGTGCGGCCTCGATGCGGTGTTCGACGATGACACCGAACCTGACAGTGACGAGGATCCGACCGTCGACGAGGACGATCCGCCCGGCGCCGACGACCAAGAGCAGACGATTGCCGAAGAGCTGGCGGCGACGGCTCAGCCCTACAAGCGAGCGGTCAACGATCTGCTGCGTATCAAGCGGGACATGCAGGCCGCGGCTGATGATCAGGTGCTTGGCGCCCACCTTCGGCAGTCGATCAATCGCATCGTTGCCGATCTCGACAATGCCAAGAGCACGATTCGCCAGCTCGAGCCGGTCGCTATCTGCGAGGCGTGTGGCGGCGAAGGCTGCGAGCGTTGTAGCGGCACGGGACATCTTACGCGGATGCTGGTGGAGAGAAGCCAGCAATGAAGCTCCGCGACTACCAACTCGAAGCGATCGACGCGACAAACAAGTCGTTCGCCGAGCACGATCGATCGATGATCGTTCTGCCCACCGGCATGGGCAAAACGGAGATCTTCGTCGAGATTGCTCGCCAGCATGCGACAGAGGAGCGTGACAACAACCGCGTGATGGTCGTCGCCCCATCGATCGAGTTGGTAGATCAGGCTGCCGAGAAATTGCTGAAACGCACCGGCGTCAATCCTGGCATCGAGCAGGGGCAGCGAAAGTCGAACGAGTATTCGTGGGGCCGATCGCCATTCGTGGTGAGCTGCAAGCCAACGCTGTGCGGCAGGTCCGAGCGGTTCCGCCGGTTCGACGAAATCGGACTGGTGGTCGTTGACGAGTGCCACCTGGCGGCCACGCAGCAGTACAAGGTGATGCTCGACTACTTCGTCGACCAGGGCGCCAAGGTGCTCGGCGTAACCGCCACGCCCAAGCGCCACGACCGCAAGGCGATGGCCAACCTGTTTGACACGTGCCCGTTCGAGATGCACATCGCCGACGCCGTTCCGCTCGGCTGGCTAGTTCCGCCGGTTACCCAGTGCATTCAGATTCAGAGCATGGATCTGAGCAGTGTCGGCAGCAAGGCTGCGGGTGACTTCAAAGACGCCGAGCTGGCCCGTGTGCTCGAAGATGAGCGAGTCGTATTCGAGATAGCCGAAGTGACGGCCAACGAATCGGGCAACCTCAAGACGGTCGTCTTTTGTGCCACGGTCGCCGAGGCCAGAGCGGTAGCTCAGCGGCTGGCCGACCGGCACAAGCTCAAGGCGGACTGGATTTGCAGCGATACGAAGCTCTGCACCAAAGAACGACGCCAGAGCGTGCTGCAAAGCTTTTCGGGCGACCCGCACGGCGTTCAGATCGTCACCAACGTGGGCATTCTGACCACCGGCTACGACTTCCCCGGCCTGCAGCACATCGTCATGGGCCGGCCAACCAAGTCGCTGGCACTCTATACGCAGATGTTCGGCCGCGGGACTCGGCCGCTTCCCGGCGTCGTCGATTTCGAAGGCAGCACTCCCGACGCGCGTCGCGATGCAATCGCAGGGAGCGATAAGCCAACGTTCAAGGTCACCGACCTCTACGACAACTCGAGCGAGCACAAGCTGGTCGGATCTTTCGACGTGATGGCTGGCGAGATGGGCCTCGACGTCGTCGCCCGCGCCAAGAATGACGCGATGAACGGCGCCGAGGTCAGCGTCGACGAAGCACTGGCCAAGGCACAGCGCGAGCTAGAGCAAGAGAAGTATCGCAAGCGACGCGCAGCCGTTGCGGCACGGGCACGTTACGAGCGTGTCGAGGCGAATCCACTCGACCCCAACCAAGCGGCCCCAGTCGCCGCGAGAAAGCCCCATCGCGTGCGGATGCCATTCGGCAAGCACAAAGGCCAACCGCTCTCTGCGGTGCCTTCTGGCTACCTCAGATACATCCTCGACCAGTCGGGCAAGAAGTCGACGTGGCTCACGCAGGCGATGGCTGCAGAGCTTGCCGCGCGTGGGCAGATGGTGGCGAGCCAGCAGGCTGCGCGACGCCCCGTAAGCCTGACCGAACGATTCAGCGCAATGATGGCAGAACGCTCTGCCAGCTAACCCCAAGGAGAGACCATGCGAATTAGCGACAAGAACGGCAAGGTTGATATCAACTTCACCAAGAGTGAGACAACCCGATTTCTCGAAGTGGCCTACCTCGCCACACGGGTCGCGAGGAACGCCGACGCGCCTCAGTCGGAAGAAGCCGCGAAGCTGGCCGAGGCGTGTCGCGTGCTCGCACATCGGTACGGCGGACAGTACCTCGACGAGAACGGCGAACTGATCGAAGCACGCAAGCCCGATCTGAGCGAGGCCCCAGCCACTGCAAGTGAGCAGCCACCGGCGGCGCATGCAGCGACCGGAGCGGGCGGCGCGGGCTACTGAGGTGGCAAACTTTGCCACCTGCCATAGCCCACCATTGGGCAACGGATCGATCGCCGACGCGGCCAAGGCCAATAGGCACAGCCCACAAAGGATCAGAACGCCACGCGACTGTGGACCGCAACCTGGCTACGGGCCGGCGAGTGGGGCGCGTGAGTACCAAGTGAGCCACAGTGCCTGATGCACACGGCGTCCGAGCGGACGACGGAATCAGTGCCCCCTACTTGCCGGCCTTGCTGGGGGTAGGGGGCCTGTGCGCCAGCGAACCGCCGAACAACGGAACCAGTGATGAGTGCCGAGGAGTTTGACCAACAACTGAAAGAGCAGCAGCAAACGATCGACACGCTGATGGAACTCAACGGCGCGTTGACGACTCGCTATCTGGCAGTCCTGGTCAACCAAAACCGTGAGACGACAGCGAAGCACGGCGCACGTCTTGGCTCACTCGAAAACCAAGTCGAGAAGCTCATCGAGCGACTGGACAAGGCTGGCGCCTATGTCCGCCAGCTCGAGCTGGCCGTCGCCAACCTAACCATGCAGCAAAACAGCGAAGGGACCACGTGATGCCACAAGAAATTGACGTCGACCTGACGGGTTGGACCGAGCCAGAAGCTACTCGCTATGCCCTCGGAAGGCCATGGCGACGAGCAGATGGTCGTGCAGTTGCAACAGACGGCAGGGCTTTGGTGGTGCTAGACGACGGCAGCGCCTACGCCGAGCCAGAAGGCAAGGTCCCTGACCTTACGCGGGACGGATTCCTTGATGCGATCGACAGACCACCTGCAGAAATGCAGGCGATGCCAGAAGTCGACGGCCCACCCGAATGTGCCGATGCGTGGTGGAATCAACACGAGCCGTGCATCGAGTGTCGTGGCCGAGGCTATTGCCTGCATTGTCAGCACGAGTGCGAAGAGTGCGAAGGCAAGGGCGATCTCGGCACGTCGTGGCATGCAATCAAGAGCACCGTTGTGATCGACGGACTCAAGATCGATCGCCGGTACGCGTGGATGGCGAGCCAGTTTCCTGGTTGTAGAGCTGCTGCGATCGACTTCTGCCAAGCCAAGTGCTTGCTGTTCCGATTCGCAGGCGGCGGCGGACTCATCATGCCCATGAAGGACGCCGGCGATGAGTGATCAACCTATAGCCAATCGCCTTGGTCCCAACGCGCCCAAGCCTGATTGGGTAAGTGAATGCGGGTCAGCGGTCCTCTATTGCGGCGATTGCCTGGACCTGCTGCCCAAGCTCGAGCAAGGCCTAGTGGACGCCGTGGTGACCGACCCGCCCTATTCAAGTGGCGGCTTTACGCGCAGTGACCGAACAAGGTCAACAACGGCGAAGTATGTCCAAACCCAAACGAAAGTCGCCCGCCCCAACTTCCAGGGAGACAGTCGCAGTCAGCGAGCTTGGGGTTACTGGTGCGCTTTGTGGCTGTCGGCGGCTTTTCGGAGTACTCGACCCTCTGGCTACTGCTTGATGTTCACGGACTGGCGGCAACTACCCATGGCGGCGGATAGCCTCGAAGCCGGCGGCTACGTGTGGCGAGGAATTGTCTCTTGGAACAAAGGACGCGGATCTAGGTCGCCACACACGGGCTACTTTCGGCATCAATGCGAATACGTCTTGTGGGGCACCTCCGGCGTTTCGGTACCCGCAAGTCATGGTGGGCCTTGGGACGGATCGATCGACTGCCCGGTGCTCCAGGCGGACAGGCACCACATCACTGGAAAGGCAACGAAGCTGATGGAGTCGGTCCTGCAAGTCGTCGCACCATGCGGTGTAGCCCTCGACCCTTTCATGGGCTCAGGCACGACCGGTGTTGCCGCCGTTCGCATGGGCCGCCAATTCATCGGCATCGAAATAGACCCTGGCTACTTTGCCATCGCCCGCGACCGGATCAAGGACGAGCTGAATCGCATGCCGCTGCTTGAGTCCAATGCCATACCAAAGTACAAGCAGGGTGACTTTCTGGCATGAGAGATCCCATCATCCTCGCCGGCGACACCGCCCTGCGTGCAGGCTTTGCGATTGGCTCGCAGTCGGCAGGAGTGATCGCGTCGACCGTGATCGACGTACACAAGATGCGGAAGCGGTCACTCGCTCGAGCAACCAAAACGATGCAGCGACGAATCGTGCAGTTTGTCGTGGAGTCCGGCCGACAGATCGACCTTGTCGCCTACGAGGAACCGACGATGCACGCGAAGAGCGCTAACCGCTTGCCACAGTACGCCATGGCCACGGCGTTGATCTTGGCAGCGGACACCTGCGGCGTGCCAGGTGACGCGCTGCGTGAGTGGCCATCGACCGTCAAGAAAGAGTTCGCCGGATCCGGGCGAGCGTCCAAGTCCAAGATGATCGAAGCGGCTAGCACGTACGCTGGCCGGCGGGTCAAGGATGACAACGAGGCGGATGCGATCGCCCTGCTGGCGGTCGTGCTGCAAGAACTATCCAACCCCAAGGAGAAGTGAACCATGTCTGTGATTGATATCCCCGTCACGTTCGGCGGGGTCTCCATCGGCGACGAAACCGCAAGGATTGGGCTCAAGCTCGATCGCTCGCTGATGACGCTCGAATCGGCCGACCGACTGCTGTGCAATCGACGCATCATCGGACGCCTGGTGCTAGGCCACTGCGACGACGCAGCCGGGCAAACCGTCCTGGATGATGTCGATCACGTAGTCGACGGCGCGTTCGACACCAAAGGATTCAGTGTCAAGACGAAGACGTTCGCCACGGGTGCCACGTTCCAGCGCAACGAACTCGACACCGCCGAGTTCTCGCTCTTCGCGAAGCAATCGGGCCGCTTCATCGTCGACGAAGTGACCGACATTCCGAAGCCCGAGAAGGACGGCACGCGGGAGGAAACCCTGCCGGGCACGCTCAAGTGCGAGGGACCATGGCGAGACGTGCCACTGGGCGAGCTGTTCGACCCCACCAAGGGTATCTGGAAGTCACTCGCCCAAGCCGACCTCGCCACCGTTGGTGATCTGGCCGACTACACCGCCACGGATAAGCGGCTGACGGACATTGAAGGCATCGGACCCGGCAAGGCTCAAGAGATCGAAGACACGATGCTCGAGTTCTGGCGTTACAACAGCCAAGACGAGGGCGAAGAGTGAGGTTCAGCCCATCACCATCGTACGACCTGCTAACGCTATCGCATTGGCGACTCGCGGAGTTAATCGAACCGATGATCTCGGTCGAGCGGCTTCGCGAGTCGCTGAGCGAACGATGGGGCGGGCTAGGCGTTGAGTGGTGGGACGCGTGGTACGACGGCGAAGCGGAGTACGTCCCCGCATCGAGAGTCGAGTTGTTCCTGCACGATCACGCGGACCGGATCATAGGTTGAAGGGCGAGACCTTGAGATATCGCGAGCAAGAGATCGAACATGGCAAGGCTGTCCAGGTTAGCGTGCCGTTTGCCATCGTCGAATCGTCCAAGCAGTCGACCGTAATCGTCACGCAGGACGACGAGTGGCTGAGCGACGAGCAACTGGCCGCGCTCGCCAGTCGCAGACGTAAGCAGCGAGCGGTCTCAAGGAAGACAGGCACAGCGCGATCACAGAAGCGAGTTGACAAACCCGCCTAGATCCGTTTAATGACGTAGACAACTTGCATGTCGCCCCGCCGACTAACCCGCGGTCCCCGGCCTAGCACTACGCTGTAGTGCCTCGCCGAGGGCAGCGGGTTTTTTCGTGTCTTCTCGGTAGCTGACATGCACAAGTTCACGCCCAGCGATGGCCTGCATATCGTGCTCGACTATGCCGAGCCGGGCATGCCGTTCGTGACGACGTGCGACCATCACTACGAGAACACCATCACGAACATCACCGTGCCAGCCGGCACGCGAACCGACTTCGCATCGGTGCCGTGGTTCTTCCGCAGGCTCTTTCCGCAAGTTGGCGGCTACAGCCGGGCCGCACTCTTTCACGATCAGCTCTACATCGAGGGCAAGGTCAGCCGAGCGCAGGCTGACGCGATCTTCCTCGCGCTGATGGAACACGACGACGTACCGCCATGGCCACGCTGGCCCATCTATCTGGCGGTCCGCTGCTTTGGATGGATCCCATGGAACCGGCGCCACGGGAGGTCAACCTGATGGGCCTGCGCCTCTATCCACGCAACCGAGTTCGAGACGAATCGCGTCGAGCGGTCGTGCTTGCGCTGGTGACTTTGGCGATCGCAGTCGCTGTCTCGCGCCTTGCGACGGGTCAGTGCCCGGGTGGTGTCTGCCCAGTACCACAGCAGCAACCACAGCAGTGGCAACCGGCCTACCGGCCGCAGCAGGCCAATCCCGCCGTCGTTCGAGTAATCGCCGGCAGTAGCCTTGGCAGCGGAGCCATCGTGCAGACCGCAGGCGGAACTAGCCAAGTGCTGACGTGCTGGCACGTCGTCAAGGATGGCGGGTCTGTAGCGGTCGTGACTGCCAACGGATCACGCGTGCCTGGGCGTGTCGTAGGCGCGGATGCAGCCCACGACCTAGCGATTGTCGAGACCGCTGCTCTACCGGGCCAGCCACTGCAACTGTCTGGCGACCAGCCCTCCGGTGTACTTCGCATCGCAGGTTATGGAGCTGGCAGCTACCGCGAATCCAGCGGACGTATCGGCGGATACTCAACAATCCAAGGGGCCACGTATAGCAGCGTGAGAATCGAAACCAACGCACGTGGTGGTGACAGTGGTGGTCCGGTTCTTGATTCGCGCGGCTTCATGGTGGGCGTCTTGTGGGGAACGCGAGGGGGGCAGACCTACGCCACGGTTGGCCAGCCCATACGCAGCGTCATTCAACATCTACGAAACCGCCGGCAACAGGCGGGCATGGTTCAGGTGAATCCAGCACCACTCGCGCAGCCGCCGGCGGATGCCCGTGACGGGCTCATTCCCCAACCCACGGCTCCGCCGGCGTCGTGCGATTGCGGCCCACGGTGGAAACAGCTCGACAAGCGGATTAGCAATCTCGAATCGGCTATCGCAGCCGCCCCCACAACGAAAGACCTCGACGCAGTCGCTGCCGAGGCAAAGCAAGACGAGCGGTCACTGATTGGCCGTGCAGTTGATGCGGCGCGCGAGAAGGCACGCGACGTCGTCGCCGAGCGTGTTAGCGAAGTCGACTTTGTCGAGAAGCTGGGCGCCATCGGAGCTGCGGCTGCCGGTGCCCTTGGGTTTGGTGGTCCGATCGCATTGTTCGCCTGGTTTGCGATGCGACGCGTCGGGCATCGAGTTGAACGACGCCTCGAAGAGCGGTACGGCCGCGGTGGTCAGGGGGTCCATCAAGGCGGTGGCTTTCCGGCATGACGAACCCCAGCGGACCGGTTACCGAACCGGCCGCCCGCGAACACTCGACACAGACTACGAGGAGGCCCGTGAGCATATCGACGCTCAGCAGGGCCAGCGGTTTCCAGAGACAGCCGAGGAAGAGTCCGAAGTCCGCGGACCACTCCCAAGAGACGACCGTGAAGCTCGCCAACTTTTACAACTTCGACGACTTGAGGGAGCTGACCCGCTACAGCAAGCGCTTGTGGGACAGCTTGCACTCGACCGACTCGACCACGTCGCAGCCAACAGTAACCGTGACCCGGAAAAAGCGGCATGGGCCGCCAACCTAGCCACCGAGCTGCGTCAACGATTCAACGAAATTTCCCCAGCCCGCTACCACGCATTTCAGGAGGCATGACCATGCCAGAAGGTGATCCAGGCCAAGAGCAATTCGCCCGCGCCGTAACCCGTTTCCGCAACAAGTTCATCATGGCCGCCATGGCTCCGCTCTTCACGATGCGGAGTGAACTGATTGGCGACGACGAGTTCAAGACCCGTGGCGGCATCGACACGACCACGCGTAACCACTTGTTGCAGCACTTGATTCACGCCGACAAGCATCGACGCCATATCACGTACAACCCCGACGAGGCCGATCTCAACTACATCGAAACGGCGATCGACCCGAAGATGCCAATCACTGAGCTGGCTCGGCCATTCGGCGGCGACGAAGTGCAAGGCGCAGCAGGTGGCGAACTCAACCTGATGTGGGCACTGGACGGCAGCGACGTCAACATCCCGCTTGCATCCAAGCTGAACTTTCGCAGCCAGCAGTCGAAGATCCTTCTCGGCGCCCTCGATGCGGCCATCGTCGATTGGACCCGAATCGAGAGCCGGCACAGCACGCGGCACATCACCGTGTTCGACTCGCTGCGGATGCACTCGCACTATCAGCAGTTTCTGAGCTTGCTCGCGGGATTCAGCGGCGATGCCAACCGTGTCGACATCGCTTCCGGCGTCTTGCCCAGCGAAGAGCCACGCGGGCCGCTCGACTCGCCAAACTTCCGCGACGAGCAAGCCGTCTCGGGCAACAACAACACCTACGTCGGCGCCTCGCAGGATGGCGGCAGCGGCGGCGGTTCTGCGAGTGCCCAAGCCGCCAACAGCAACACCAACTCGACGCAGAACTGGCTCAACTAGCTCGATGCCGATCGCTCAGGTGGCAAACTTTGCCACCTGAGCGTGTTCATTCACCACCACGAAGGCGGCAAACATGCTCAACCGATCAGCGATCGCAGCGGTGCTGGCGTTGGCTTTGCAACTGGCAAACTTTGCCACTGCCGTCGAGATCGTCGCCACGCCCGAGCCCGATCGCCCGTCGCCGGGCATCACGGCTCGCTGCAAGGTGATCGAGGTCTACGACGGCGACACGCTCACCGTCGAGATCACGCAGCGCGTACGTGTGCGACTGCTCGACTGCTGGGCGCCAGAGGTACGAACTAAGGACGACGCAGAGAAGGCACTCGGCCTGCTGTCGAAGGAAAACCTCGCCACTTTGGCCGAAGGCAAGGCCGGAGTGATTCACGTACCGACGGGCCACGCCGATCGTGCGGATGACGTGCTGACGTTTGGCCGCGCGCTCGGGTGGGTATGGATCGACGAGCACGCGGTATCGCTGTCGCGGCAGCAGGTCGCTGCAGGCATGGCGAGCACGGTCAAGGATGGAGAACTCGGTGAGTGATGATCGGCAGGACTCACGTACCGACAAGCTTTACGACAGCCAGGAAGAGCTGCGTGCGGGTTGGGCTGTCGAACAGCGCAAGCTCGACAACGTCATCGCGTTTCTGCGGTCCGAGCTTGGCTATCAGAGCGAAAGCAAAGGCAACGTGAATCGACACGCATTAGAGACGCACGCACAGGTCCAAGAACACGACAGGATTCTCCGCGGCGAAGGCGATAAGCCTGGTCTCATTGGCTGGAACCAACTGTTTCGCAACTCGTGGTGGATGGGCGTGTCAGCGATTTTGACGCTGGCGGGCTACATCCTCGGATCCACTTTCCCACTCGGTAACTGAGTCGCCGTAATGCCACGCACGATCGCAACCTACCCGGCCGGCTACGTCGGCTTCATCCCACAGAACCAGGCTGCTTGGTTCGATGGCGAATATGAGTGGCACGTTCACCCAGACGAGAACGACGACTTGCAGTTGTTCTACGGCCGCGAAGGCGAACCGCTCACGCAGGTGGCTCTGCCAAACTCCACCAACGTTCGTAACAATTCCCGCTGCTGGTGCAATCTCTTTGGCCGCATCGACGGCAAAAACTACCTTTGGCAACACCACAGTGAGACAACCAGCGGCCGAGCATTGGTGTTCGATCGTTGGGAACTTACCCAAAACGGCCTTGCCAACAACCTGAGCTACGTGCCGAGTAGTGCTGATAGCGATCGACGATTCTGCACGCTGACCTTCGACGATTGGCAGAATCCGACCGAAATTTATATGACGTCGCAAGTATGGGACGGCGCGGCTTCGACGCAGGCGTTGCCGCTCGATATCAGCACGCACACCGGCATGGGTGGACTGGACTCGCCCGATATCGCATTCCCGGAAGTGGCCAAGATCTTTGCCGATGATGACGGCCTAACGGCAATCCTGACGGACAACGGCGGACCGGGGGACCAGAATGGCAACTTCGGGAAGATTCGCACTGCCTCTCGCCCGAGCCCTGTCGCTGGTGACTGGAACACGTTTGTAACCCACGAAGGCAACATTGCCGGCGCCCAACCAGCGGCCGGGGATGGCACCGATAAGAACTACGACGTTACCGGCTCTCACACGCAGGAAGAAGGCTGCGTCCAAACCGACGATAAACGAATTTGGCACGCGTGGGTGGCCAATGGCGATCTAGTGAACGGAGCCCACGGGCCGATCCGGCTCGTTGTGAAGGGAAG
>JBCDCL010000009.1:0-16524 GCA_039182175.1 Planctomycetota bacterium | reverse complement strand
GAAACTGCGGCCAAGCTGTCTTATCGGCGCCATGTCCGAGTTGCAAACCGCAGATAACCTTGCCCAGCGTGCCCTCGACGTTGGCGTGCTGGACGAACGGCAGCTGCAGTCCGCGTGGAGCGATCTGGGCACCAACAATGTCACGCTCTCGGAGTTCGCAAAGCTGCTGGTTCGCAAAGGACTGCTAACCAACTATCAAATTGAGCGTCTTAATCGCGACCAGCGTAGCGGTTATTTCTACGGCGACTACAAGGTGCTCTACCTGGTCGGGGCGGGAACGTTCGCCCGCGTGTTTCGCGCCGTGCACGTGAAGACCGGCAAAGTCTACGCCGTCAAAGTCTTACGCACGAGCAAGAGCACCGAGCCGGGCCAAGCCGATCTCTTCCGTCGCGAGGGTGAGCTGGGCGCATCGCTCAAGCACAAGAACATCGTGCCGATTCACGAAGTTGTTTCGCGAGGGCCACTGAACTACATCGTGATGGATTTTATCGAGGGGCAAAACCTCCGCGAAATGTTTCGCGTGCGACGCAAATTCCGCTGGGACGAATGCAGCCAGATGATCGGCAGCATGCTCGCAGGACTGCAATATGCTTTTAGCCAGGGCGTTACCCATCGCGACCTAAAGATGTCTAACGTGCTTATCGCTTCGGATGGCGAGGCCAAGCTCATCGACTTCGGCCTGGCGGCGCTTGATAACGCAGGCGATGGGGGTGTCGATCGGACAGTTGAATACGCAGCGCTCGAGAAAGCGACCGGCGTTCGCAAGGACGACACACGCAGCGACGTGTATTTCTCGGGCTACATGATGCACCAAATGCTTTCTGGGGAGACATCGCTACCCACTGGGAAAGATCGAAGCACACGCTTCGGACGCGACGCTTTCAAAGCGATAAGACCAATCAAGGAATTAGCGCCCGAGACGCCGATGCCGATCGCGATGGTGGTCAATAAGGCGCTGGAGCTCGACCCCGAGCGTCGCTACCAATCGCCGGGCGACATGCTGACGGAGCTCAAGATCGCTGTCCGCCGCACGACGTCGGGAGCGACCGATGGGGCCCAAAAACAAGAGCTAATGAGCCGCGAGGGCTTGGACGAGCAGGGCCAGTCACGCCGGCTAATGGTGGTCGAATCCGACACGAAGCGGCAGGACGTGTTTCGCGATCTATTCAAACGCAACGGTTATCGTGTGCTCGTGAGTAGCGATCCACAACGGGCGTTCGCACGATTTGTCGACGATCAATCGGCTGCCGACATTGTGCTGTTCTGCAGCGGCTCCATCGGGCAAGCGGCGGTGAGTTTCTTTAATCAGTTTGGCGACGACACCATGACGCGTAAGTTGCCTTGCGTGTTGCTGCTCGACGAAGCCCATGGCCAATGGCTAGAGCAGGCAAAGACGTCGGGCCATCGGATTGCAGTACGAATGCCGATCAAACTACGGCAGCTCCGCGAAATCGTGCTTGCAGCACTGCAAGCTCGACCGGCGTAATCGCGAACAGGAGACGCCGCCTCGAATGAAAACTATCGGGCACGAATCGGTAAAGGCACTCTTTCGGCGAACGCTGCAGCGTGGCCGCTTGGCGAGCACTTATCTCTTTGTTGGCGCCGAGGGTATTGGTAAGCGGACTTTCGCCAATGATTTGACCAAAGTTCTCCTATGTCAGTCACAATCAGCGGTACAGGACTTAGCCGCATGCGGCCGATGTGAGTCATGCAAACTTGCCGACGGGGAGGGCCATCCCGATTTGCTTACCGTGGCTAAACCGGCAGGCAAGTCATCGTTGCCAATCGATCTTTTTCTCGGCCGACCCGACCATCGCAATCGAGAAGGGCTGTGCCACGAAATCTCGCTGAAGCCCTACCTCTCCACTCGCAGAATCGCCATCATCGATGATGCGGACGATCTCGGCATTGAGAGTGCGAACTGTCTGCTCAAGACGCTCGAAGAACCGCCGCCGCACTCCTTGCTCATGCTGATCGGAACGAGCCTTAGCAAGCAGCTGCCGACGATCCGGTCGCGTTCACAAGTTGTTCGCTTTGGTTCGCTCTCAACTGAAGAAGTGGCCGCGGTGCTTCAACGGAGAGGTTTGCTCCTCGACGAGAATGAGGACCAACCCGCTGCTGAGTCTGAGATTACTGCGCTTGCCGCCGCCAGCCAGGGCAGCGTTTCTAAAGCCCTAGCAGCGCGAGACCACGATCTGGCCGCCTTTCGCGAGCAGGTGATTCGCATTCTCTCTAGCGAGGCATTCGACCCGATTCGCTTCGCGGCAGCCGTGGTCGAGCAATCCCAAGCCGGCGGTGCAGAGCCAGCCGCCCGCCGAGAACGGCTCAAGACGATCATTGGCTATGCGATTGATCACTATCGGGATCGATTACGCGATGATGCTGCGAAAGGAATGCACGATTCGCTGACAGTTGAGCGTCTCGACCGATCGCTGACGGCCATCGAAGCCGTGGATCGAAACGCCAATCAGGCAACGGTCATTCAAACGTGGCTCACCGGCCTGTCGGCGGTCAGTCAGCCGGTTGCCAACCGCTCCTCGGCATGACCGATACGGTAGGACAATTTGCCTCACCTCGCTCTGTTGACACACGGCGGAGGTGTGGATTAGACTCGCCAGCCAACGTAAGCTGCTGGAAGCGAGTGACTTACGACTATTCAACACAGCGGTGTCCAGGGAAGGCATAGGCACGCTAGCAACTGGCGGATAAACACCAGTTGGTCCACCGTGAAGCGACGAATTCCATCTCGATCAGCAGAGCTTTGCGATTGCGAATCGATGATGGTCGTCCTGACTTATCCACTCAGTACCGGCCCGCGATCGGCGTGCCTTGCAGGGGAGATGCAACGTTGATGAATGCGATTGTCAAACGACGGCTAACTTGGAGCAATGCACGGGCAAAGGCGATGCCTCTCAGCTGGTCGGTCTTGATTGCCATGTTGTGCTTGGTCGTGATGCCGAGCGTCGCGGCGGCTCAGGAAGCCGGCGAGGCTCCTGCTACTGGCGAGTCTGCAGGATTCGCAGGCGTCGTCGTTTGCTGGTTGGTCGCGTTCGTCGGCGCCTTGTGTGCGCTCGTTCAAGCCAAACGGTTTTACGACGCGATGATCGATGCCGACGAAGGCACGGATCGCATGGTCGAGATCGCAGGCTACGTTCGCGAGGGCGCCAATGCGTATTTGCAACAACAGTACAAAGTGGTTGCCGCGTTCTTTGTCGTTATCGCTTTGCTGCTCGCCTATGCGGCCTTCGGGTTGGGGGTGCAAAGTGAATTCGTTCCGTTTGCGTTCCTGTCGGGCGGGCTGTTTTCTGGCCTAGCCGGTTGGTTTGGCATGAAGACCGCGACCGCTGCCAGCAGCCGGACTGCTGCGGCCGCCGAGAAGTCTCTCAACCAGGGATTGCAGGTTGCGTTTCGCTCAGGTGCCGTAATGGGGCTTACGGTGGTAGGTCTCGGATTGATGGACATCGCGATTTGGTTTGCGTTCCTCTATTGGATGTGGCCAGCACTCGGAATGGACCCACTGAGCCCGGTCGAGATCACGGTCACGATGCTCTGCTTCGGCATGGGGGCCAGTGCCCAGGCGTTGTTCGCTCGCGTAGGCGGCGGCATCTTCACCAAGGCGGCCGACGTTGGAGCCGACTTAGTCGGCAAAGTCGAGCAGGGCATTCCCGAAGACGACCCCCGCAACCCCGCCACCATTGCTGACAATGTCGGTGACAACGTCGGCGATGTCGCCGGCATGGGCGCCGACCTGTACGAATCCTACGCAGGGTCGATCTTAGCAACGGCTGCTTTGGGGGCCGCGGCGTTTGCGACCCCGGCGATCGTCCCCGAGGGAATGACAACCGAAGTAGCCCAGCTAAGTGCGTTGCTTCTACCACTCGTAATTTCCGGCCTAGGGATCTTCTTCTCCGTCGCGGGCATCTACATGGTGCAGACTGGCGAGGACGCCAGTCAGAAGAATCTTTTGTCGGCCCTGGCCAAAGGCATCGACCGGGCGACGATCATGACCATCGTTGCCGCGATTGCTGCTTGTTGGTTTCTCATGCCGTCAACGGCTGTTACCACATGGTTTGGCTTGCCAGGCGTGGCGTTTAGCGTCGTTTGTGGCGCCGCGGCCGGTTGGCTAATCGGCAAGTGGACCGAGTACTCGACCAGCGATGAGTTTTCGCCGACCAAACGGCTGGCCGATCAGGCTCCAACCGGTCCGGCGACGATCATTATCGGCGGCATCGCCGATGGCATGATGAGCGTCTGGGCACCGGTGCTGGTGGTCTGCATCGCGACGCTCGGCGCCTTCGGTTTCGCCACCGGGGGGCAGTTCACCGACATCAGCTATTTCTCAATCGGCCTGTATGGCGTCGGCATTGCGGCGGTCGGCATGCTCAGCACGCTAGGCATCACGTTAGCGACCGATGCTTATGGTCCGATCGCCGACAATGCGGGTGGCAACGCCGAAATGTCGGGCCTCGAACCGATCGTCCGCGAGCGAACCGACGCCCTCGACAGCCTCGGCAATACCACAGCCGCCACGGGCAAAGGTTTTGCGATTGGATCGGCGGCACTAACAGCGCTCGCTCTCTTGGCGGCTTACGTCGAAGGCGTACGTGTTGGCTTTGAACGCTGGGGGGACGACTTCGCCGTGCAGCAGCTGGCGAGCACCGACGCCGACCCAGGGCAAGTCAACGGCTTTTACAAACTGTCGGATCAGTTCCTGGTGCAGCTTGGTGAAGAGGGCGACCAACCGGCCGGTCAGGTCGTTAACTCCTTGCTCGTCATGCCAGACCAATTGCGGAGTGGCGAATTGGTCGATCAGTGGAAAGCATTGCCTGCCGGGGCGAAGCTAGAAGGCGGCGAAATTCTCCGCAGCGACGGTGACGATGTCACTTGGGTCGCCAACAACACACGCTTGATAACCTTGCAAGAGATGACCCTTCCGCAGTTCAACATTTATTACGATGCAACGTTGATGAACCCCAAGGTGTTGGTTGGGGTCTTCTTTGGCGCGATGGCGACGTTTGTGTTTTGTGCGATGACGATGAAGGCCGTCGGTCGCGCCGCCCAGGGAATGGTCGAAGAAGTCCGCCGACAGTTCCGAGAAAAACCGGGCATCATGGATGGCTCGGACACGCCCGACTACGCCCAGCCGGTGGCGATCAGCACCGTAGCGGCACAGCGTGAGATGGTCGGTCCGTCCGTTTTGGGGCTGTTGCTGCCCGTAGGCATTGGTTTGACGCTTGGCGTTGCCGGGGTGCTTGGGCTGTTGATGGGTACGCTGACTTGCGGTTTCTGCCTGGCCGTTTTTATGGCGAACTCCGGTGGCGCCTGGGACAACGCCAAGAAGTACATCGAAGCGGGCGCCCATGGCGGCAAGGGGACCGAAGCCCACAAAGCGGCAGTTGTCGGCGACACCGTCGGCGACCCCTTTAAAGACACCAGCGGCCCCAGCCTCAACATTCTGATCAAGCTGATGAGCATGGTCAGCGTGGTCATTGCCGGCCTCGTGGTCCGCTATAGCCTCGATTCGCTGGGCCTGTTTTAGGTATTCAAGCTGGCTACCGGTCTAGGTTTAGGACCCAGACACCTTGAGGTTGTGGCAAGAAACCTTAAGATTACGGCAGCATGGGTCGAAAACGATCCTTGCGTCCACCAGGAGAGGTGGCTGAGTGGTCGAAAGCACCGGTTTGCTAAATCGGCGTAGGAGTCAAATCCTACCGCAGGTTCGAATCCTGTCCTCTCCGCTTGCAATGGGTCAGAATTCAAAGGCTCGGGAGCAGGGACATCGCCAATTGCCGCGAGGCCACGGCTTTTCCCCAATCCAGGCCGCTGAATCCTGGCCCCTTTTTTGGGCGATTAGCTCAGTTGGCTAGAGCGCTTCGTTTACACCGAAGATGTCGGGGGTTCGAGTCCCTCATCGCCCACCTTTGCCGCAGCGGCCGTGTTCTGGGGTGCTGCGGCTTTCTTATGCGCTAGGTTGTCACGCTGAGTGTCTGCTGGCGTGCCTTTTTGACAGCGACAGTTGAAGAACCTGTGCGGCGATTCTTTGGCCGAGAGCTGCGAACGTCGATAGTGGATCGTGTTGCGATTCCTCGCAGGTCGCCCCCCAGGCTGGTCATACAGTTCCGCGGTGCACCGCTTACCGCTGAGTTGCCATAGCCCTAAGTGCTGCTTAGCCGTTACCTTAAGGGTTTGTGCTATCGCCTCCGCAGAGGCACTGGGACGTCGCTGAACGTTTCAGGTCGAGCGCGGTGGCACGCGTAGCGTTGTATGGTCCTGCCGCTGTATTCCACTCAATCACGCCGATGCTGACAAATTCTGAGGCGACCGAAGAGCTTGGGCTGGCGTCTGTCTTGGTGCGGATTAGCCGCGAATGCGACGAGCCGGTCGAGCGGCTGCGGGCGGAGCATTTGGTGCGTGACGCCAAAGCAGCTTGGCCAGGGACCGACGGCCAGCAATGGCCGCAGTGGTTGCGAGAAACAGCAGAGTGTCTCTCCCTGCGTTCACGGGTCGAGGAGCTGACGCTCGACGATGCATTGCACCTTTCGCAAGACGGCGCCGTGATTGTCGGCGGCCAAGGTGGCGACGCGGGACTGACGGTGCTCATCGGCTATGACGGCAAGCATGCCCACGTGGCTAAGGGTGAAATAGACGAGGTCAGGAAAGTCAGCCGAAGTGAGCTTGCCAGTCGCATCAGCGGTGGCAACGGCCAAGCCACGGCGCCATGGGTGGTGGTCGAACACCCGGAATTAACCAACTCGGACGAAACCCGCCGCTTGCACGGTAAGCCGGTGAAACGGCTCTACCGGATCGTCAAGCCAGAGTGGCCCGACATTTGGCTCATACTCGTTTTCGCGTTCTTCGCTGGCGTGTTGAACCTGGCAACGCCTGTTGCCGTTGAAGCATTGGTCAATACGGTTGCGTTCGGCCGACTGCTACAGCCGGTGCTGGTACTGGCGACGCTGCTGTTCGGTTTCCTTGCTTTTGCATCGGTGATGCAAGCGATGCAAACCTACGTCGCCGAGATTATCCAGCGGCGACTTTTTGCGCGGGTGTCTGCCGACCTTGCCTATCGATTGCCTCGGGTCACGCCTTCCAAGGTTGGCGCCGCTTACGGGCCCGAGTTGGTCAACCGTTTCTTGGATGTCGTCACGCTGCAAAAAGTCGTCGCGCAGCTGCTGCTTGATGGCGTCAATATCGTGCTGGCGACCCTCGTCGGTATGACCGTCCTGGCGTTTTACCATCCTTGGCTTCTGGGATTCGATGTTCTACTGCTTGTGTCGATCGTCTCAGGATTATTCGTGCTAGGCCTAGGTGGCATATCGAGCGGCATCGACGAATCCAAAATGAAGTACAAGATCACCGCTTGGTTTGAAGACCTAATGCGGTGCCAGCAAGGATTCAAAACCGAAGGGGGCGCCGAGTTTGCCATCGACCGCGCGAACTTGCTCACTTCAGGTTACCTGACCGCACGGCGGAGCCACTTTAGTATTCTCTTCCGCCAGATCGTTTTCATTCTTGGTCTGCAAGCGGTGGCGGGAACGATCCTGCTGGGTGGCGGTGGTTGGCTGGTGATTCAGGGGCAATTGTCACTTGGACAATTGGTAGCCGCTGAGCTTATTGTCACCACGATTCTGACGTCGCTCGCCAAACTTGGGAAACACTTGGAAGGCTTCTACGACGTCGTGGCGGCCGTCGATAAGCTCGGTGCGTTGTTTGATTTGGAAGTCGAACGCCACGACGGCTTGCTAAGCATGCCCGAAGGCGAGGGCGCCGCGTTGCGTCTTTCCAAGGTGCGTCGCAACGGCGCCGGCACCGTGCTTGCCCAAGGTCTTACGGCAGAGGTTGAATCGGGCGAGCGAGTGGCGATTCTCGGCCCTCGCGGCAGTGGGAAGTCTGCACTTGCCGCTATGCTCTATGGCACCGAAACACCAGACGCCGGCCACTTGGAGATTGAGCGGATCGACCCGGCTGACCTCCGCCCCGACATCCTCCGGTTGCACGTCGCAATGGTCGGCCCCATCGAGCTGTTCGAGGGCTCGATAGCGGAGAATGTCCACCTGCAACGCACGCGGATCAGCCCCACCGATGTCCGCTGGGCGCTCGATGCCGTCGGCTTGCTCGACGAAATCCTACGCCTGAAAGATGGTGTCGACACGCGGATCAATGCCTCCGGTGGCTCGCTATCGACTACGCAGCAGCGGCTGCTGACCATCGCCAGAGCCATTGCCAGCCGGCCACGGCTGCTAATTATTGATTCGGCGCTCGATGCATTACCGGACGAAGATGTCGAGCGCGTGATCGGCTCGCTAATTGATCCGGAGCAGGCCTGGACCTTGCTCGTGACAACTGGTCGGCAGAGCATCGCAGAACGATTCGAGCGAACCATTCGGCTCGACCACGAGTCGCCACCTTCCGAGCGGCCGCGAAAACCGGGTAACGGGACCCCTTAGCACACTCGACCATGCCAAGAACCGACACGTCCAACGGCGTCTTGAACAAAGCCGCCTACCGCGAGCAAGACTTTCCGTCTTTGCGACTGACCCGTTCCGCCCGATTTGTTCGGCGCCTGGGACGCGTCATGCTCGTACTGCTAGGCGTGTCCGTCGCAGCGATGCTGTTTGCTCCGTGGCAACAGTCGATTCGTGGCCAAGGCACCGTGATCGCCTTCGATCCTTTCGAGCGACCGCAGACAATCCAGGCGCCCGTTCAGGGGCGTATCGCAGAACGCGGAAAGGGCGTCCAGGAGAACGCTTTCGTCGAAAAGGGCCAGCTGCTCTTTCGGATCGAAGACCAAGATGCTGATTACTTGAATCGGTTAGAGCAGCAAGTCGCCAATGCTGAAGCGGAGATTATTATCGCGCAAGAGCGTTTGGGCCGTGCGCAAGATTTGCTCGCAAATAATCAGCGTATTGTCCAGGTGACGAGCGAAGAACTCGATGCAATGCGTACCGCTCAGGCGGAGCTGATCGCCGCCTACAATAGTTTCGTCGATCAAGCCAACAATAAGTTGCAGGCTGAGCGGAGTAAGTTGGTCGGCGCCGAAGCGAAGCTTTTCCAGGTCGAAGCGGATTACGAACGCAAGAAGGCTCTGTTTGAAGATGGCATTGAGTCCGAACTGAAGCTACAAGAAGCAGAACAAAAGTATCGGGACGCTAAAGCAAAGGTCGATGTCGCCAAGCAGGATGTCGAGAACGCATTGAATGGCGTTGCTGGGAAAGAGCGTGAACGGGAATCCAAGCGTCAGGAATGGCAAGCGAAGATCAACAAGGTGCGATCTCAGCTAGAAAAGGCACGTGCGGAAGTCGGTAAGGCTGAGATTGTCATCAACAAGACGAGCGAGGAGATCAACCAGAAGCAGACGAAGCTCTTGGATACGCAGCGTAAGGTTGCCGTCCAGAAGACTCAGGAAGTACGCGCGCCTCGTGACGGTTATGTCATGAATTTGACCGTGGTTGATTCGGCGTCGATCGTCAAAGCGGGGGCGCCCCTTTGCCGGTTTGTGCCCGTCGCCACGCAGCATGCGGTCCAGATTTGGGTCGCCGGTATGGATGCCCCGCTAATTTCACCCGGTCGGCATGTTCGCGTTCAGTTCGACGGCTGGCCGGCGGTGCAGTTTTCTGGCTGGCCCTCGGTGGCGGTCGGCACGTTCGGCGGCGAAGTTGCGCTGGTCGACTCGAACGACGACGGCACCGGCCGATTTCGCGTAGTGGTAGTTCCCGACCCCGACAGCCCAGCCTGGCCCGATCCGCCGCATCTCCGGCAGGGCGGTCGTGCTAACGGCTGGGTACTCCTCGATCAGGTGTCTCTGGGCTTTGAGGTCTGGCGCCGCATGAACGGCTTCCCGCCGTCGGTGCAAAGCACGGAAGACTCGAAGGCCCCGAAGCCGCCGAAGATCAAGATCTAGCCTCGCCAGAGCGCCTAGTCTTTCCAGTCGCCTCGCGATTTACGCCAACTCGGCGCCTAGTCTGCGGCCAGGTTCGAATTCGTCCGATAATTCCCCTTGTATGGACTGGCGGAACGTTTCGGCCGACTCGTGGGTGCTAGCAGCTGGGGTGAACTTGTGCGTAGCGTAGGGAACGCCATCGTGCTGCCTCTGCTGGCGATCCTTGCCTTTGTCGGCTGCCGGTCGACAAAGGATGGCTTCGTAGCGAACGTACCGCCGCCCTCCGGCCCAGTGGTCGCAACTACGAACGCGGGCACGTCGAACGCCGACGCCACAATTCATCCCGCTTCCTACGACGAAGCAAACGCGGCGGCTAACCCCTCGCAATCGCGCGTTGCGCAGCAAGTATCTCCAAGCGAGGTCGCCGAATCGACCGGTACGCCAGACGGCCAGGGAGCCGGTGAGCAAGGCGCCATTGAGCAGAGCACCATCAGGAAAAACACCGTCGAGCAGGGCACTGTCGAGCAGGGCACTGTCGAGACGTTGCCGGCGCCCGAAGAAATCGCAACGCCTGACGAGCCGCTCTCGCTGGCAGACGCCGATTCTCCGACGCTTGATGAGGTGATTCAATCCGTTGTCAACCACTTTCCACTCATTCGCGAAGCAGCAGCCAATCGCGTGATCGCTTCGGGAGAAGCCCTCTCCGCAGCCGGCGCCTTCGACCGTAAGGTGGATGGCTTTGGCAATGTGCAGCCGCTCGACTTTTTCGAGAATCACTGGTACCAACTTGGCGTAAGTCGCGACACGCTCTGGGGCGGTAAGCTCGGCGCCGGTTACAAACTGGGCCGTGGTTCGTTTGAACCATGGTTTCTCGAGCGTGAGACGAACGACCTAGGTGAGTTCAGCATTAAGATGACGGCTCCGATTGGTCGCGATGTTCGCATCGACGAGAATCGATCGGAGCTCTGGCAAGCGCAAGTCGGCCGCAGTCGCGTCGAACCAATCGTGCGATCGCAAGTCATCATGGCCGTGCAAGACGGCGTGAAAGCCTACTGGGACTGGATCGCTGCGGGCGCCCAGCTTCGCATTGCAAACAGCGTACTACGACTAGGCCTCAACCGTGCAGACTTCCTGGCCCGGCAGGTCGAAGAAGGCGAAAAGGCCGAGATCGATTTGATCGACAACCGGCGAATTATCGTTTCTAGGCAAGCCAAACAGATAGATGCTCGCCGGAAACTCGAGCAAGCGGCGGTGAAGCTGTCGCTCTTCTTGCGATCGCCCGCGGGGGTGCCCGTCTTGGCGCCGGTTAGCACCGAGATGCGTGATTTTCCAAGCGTCACCGAGTTCAACGAAGAGTTCATGGCCGGCGACATCCAATTCGCAGTCGCCAACCGGCCCGAGCTGGCCGATCTTTCTCTCGCCAGGCGGCAATTGAACATTGCCTTGCAGCAGGCGATCAACGAGACGCGTGCCGACCTCGACGCAGGGCTGCTGTTTGCGCAGGACGTTGGCAATCCTACTGCATCGGACAACAAATCAGAGTTTGAAATCGAGGCAACGCTGTTGCTATCGGTGCCGCTAGAGCGTCGTAAAGCGCTCGGAAAGGTGCGGCAGTTACGCGGCAAGCTTGCACAACTGCAGGCGAAAACGCAGTTCACCGCCGACAAAATCGGCGTTGAGGTGCAGGTGGCGCGTGCCGCGATCAGGGCCGCCGCCGAGCGCGTTGAGCAGACGACCGAGGGATTTGAATTGGCTCAGCGTATGCAGCAAGCAGAACGCCGGCTTTACGACGAGGGGCAGAGCACGCTGTTCAACCTCAACCTGCGTGAACAACAGGCTGCCGAGGCGGCGGCGGACCTCGTGACGGCACAGCTTGACTACTTTGTCGCGTTGGCCGATTATGCAGCCGCTCTAGGCGTAGATCCTGGTGATTTGGTGCAGGTCATCGAACCGGAATCTGAAGGCTCGTTCGAGGAGCCGGCGGAAGACCCGGAGCAATAGCGTCGGACCATGACGCACCGAACGCCCGCCCTGTGACCTCTCACTGCGTCTGACCGCCAAGATGAAGCAACTGGGTGCGACTGTACTCTCGCCTACGGAAACGCAATTCCGTGTCTGGGCGCCTCGTCACTGGAAAGTGTTGGTCGAGATTCTCGACGCTGACGGCACGCGGCGACATCCTCTGCAGCGAGACGGCGACGGTTACTACCACGGCGTCGTTTCTAACGTTGGACCGGGCGCTCTGTATCGCTATGTGCTCGATGACGGTGGCGCCTACCCCGACCCGGCTTCACGCCGTCAACCTGAGGGCGTCCACGGTCCGTCGGAGGTTGTCGATGCGAACGCCTACGCGTGGGCCGACGATCAATGGCAAGGCGTCTCCAAACGCGAGCTGATCATCTACGAGTTGCACGTAGGCGCCTTTACCGAGCCGGGCACCTTCCGCGCGGCCATTGGGCGGCTGCCGGAGCTTGTCGAGCTTGGCGTAACCGCGGTCGAGTTGTTGCCGGTCGTGCAAACGCCGGGGAAGTGGAATTGGGGCTACGATGGGGTCAATCTATTCGCCGTACGCGAAACCTATGGCCAGCCGGACGACCTGAAGGCGTTTGTCGATGCCTGCCACGCCCACGGGCTCGCCGTCCTGCTCGACGTGGTCTACAACCACCTCGGTCCCGAAGGCAACTACCTGGGCAAGTTCGGGCCTTACTCGTCATCGAAGCACAATACGCCTTGGGGCGACGCTCTGAATTTCGATGGCCGGCGATCCAAAGCAGTCCGAAATTTCGTTGTCGAGAACGCGCGCTATTGGCTAGAGGAGTATCACTTCGACGGTCTGCGACTCGACGCGGTCCACTTCATCTACGACGACAGTCCGGTGACTATCCTCGACGACGTTCGTCGCGCCGTTGACCAGCTTGCTAGCGAAACGGGCCGGACGCTGCATCTTGTTGGCGAGACGAACGTTCATGACGCGGCTCTCATCACGCCCGACAACGGGCAGGCGCTATTTGATGCGATTTGGAGCGACTGCTTGATGCATTCGCTCTACTCGCTGGCCGCGCCCGAATTGCGACTCGCTCATCGTGAGTACCATGGCGCCACGGACGTCACCAACGTCCTTCAGCATGGCTACCTGTACCACGGTCCCGATTACCAGCGTGTCCAATCAGGATCGCACCCGCCCGCCAGCACTACCAAAGATGGGCGTCCCGTGCTTGAGTCATTCATCACAGGATTGCAAACGCACGATTCAGTCGGCAACCATCCGCATGGGCGGCGATTGCACCAAGTTGCCTCGAAGGACTTTCAAAAAGCAGCTGCGACGCTAACGCTGCTGCATCCCAGCCTGCCGCTTTTGTTTATGGGCGAAGAGCACGCGATCGATAGACCTTTTCACTTCTTTGCCGACTTCGAGAACAAGCGACTTCGCAAAGCGGTCGATTGGGGGCGAGCCAAGGAGTACCCGGAGCACGAGTGGACCGATGCTTTGCGCCCCTCGGCGCCCGAGGCTTTTCACAACTCAAATTGCAGCGATGCCGCTGACGGCGATCCAGAGATGTGGGCTTGGTACAAGCAGCTCATCACATTGCGGAAAGAAGGCCTGCAAGGGGGCTGGTTAGCCGCCGATCGCTTCGAAGTCTCCTACCACGAACGATCGCATGTTTACTCGATGCAATTCTCTTGCGAAAACCGCCGCAGGATTTGTGTGCTGGCATGCCTGATTGACGCCACGAGCGAACCGCCAACGGAGGCATTCCCGCTGCCGACGGGCCGCGTGCTCACCGCGACCCATGCCGATCTCACTGCCGGCAATAATCAGCCGCGATTGACGGCGAATCAGGCGGTTGTGCTCGAACTAGAGACCTGAGTTGGCATTTGACCGCTGGTCAATCGGGTGACCGCTGCGAGTTGCTCATCCAGCGTAGACCGTACAGACCTCGTCGGGTTGTGACGGCTACGGAGCATTCTACCGGGGAGAGTGGCGCCCTCGCCCGCCCGAAATGCAGTGATTCGGTTGCTTTGCGGTGTGGGAAATCCACACTTCGGCAGACCGCGTCGCAAAGGCACTTTCGCTTAGCGCTCGGCGCCTCGAATCAACGGTTTGGAAGCGATCTTTCTATGCCTGCTCAGCCTGAGTCCAAAACCAAGCCCTCGCCTCTCCAACTGCTGGGCAATCGGTCGGTCAAACGCCGCCTTGCCCTCGGATTTGGAGTGCTAACTTCTCTGCTTTTGCTGAGCGGATTGGTTTCGCTGTGGCAGCTGAATCGAATCGACGCGGCGTTGACTCAGATCGTGATGATCGAAGAGCCGCTTGAACAAGCGGTGCTCGAAATGGAAATTCACGCGGGCGAAACCGCTCGGGCGATCCTGCACCACGTTTACACACCCGCCGACCGCTTTCGGCAATTAGCGTTGGCCTCCGAGGAGAAGTTCCTGGCGTACGCCAAGCAGTACGCGGAGCTTGCCGAGACAGACGAAGAGCAGCGTCTGGGCGAACAGGTCCGAACCACCTACGGCGACTTTAAGACGGTCGGTGACGAGCTAATGGCCGTCTCTGCCGACCGAGAGCAAACATTGGCAGCGATTAATCGCGAGGTTGCGGCAATCGATGAAGCCTTGGCGAATCTCGCGGTAGCAGCCGACAAGCCGAATAGTAGAAACCGAGACGTTCAAACGACCGCTGCGTTTTATATGCAGATCGCTGCTGATCGGACGCTCACGATTACCGAAGCCTGCGTCGCAAATCACGGGCAGGACACGCGTACGCGACTGGCGGCTGAATCGCGGAACTTCCATGAGAACTTGCAGCGTTTTCTGAGCGTCGAAGACAAAGGAGCGAATCGAAAGCTGCTCGAAGCAGTCTCTGACAAGTTCGCGTTGATCGCTCAGCACGCAACGGAAGTAGCTTTGCTCACGGAACAATTGAATCGACTTGTCGTCCGATTCGAGACCGACCTACGAACGATGGACCAAATCCTCGATGAGGTGATTCAGCCCATCATTTACGAGGAGACTGTACTGGCGGCCCAGGAGGCCATGGACTCTAGTCGGCGTGCCGTGGCGCTGTTGGCGTTCTTCGGCGTCCTCGGCGTCGTCTTCGGCGGTTTTGTCGGTTGGCACATTTCCCGCGGCATTGTCCGGCCCGTTGCGAAGTTGGTCGAAGGAAGCCAGATCATTTGCAACGGTGACCGTGAGCATCGCATCGAGGTCGAATCGCGTGATGAGTTCGGCCATCTTGCCGACGCCTTCAACACGATGATTGATAGCCTCAATCAGTCAACCGACGAACTTCTCGAGAGCCAGCAAGAAATGGAACGCCTGCGGCTCTCGGCCGCGCAGCGCGAGATAGAACGCCACGCAGAGCAAGCCAGGACGGACCAACTAACGCAGATCAACAACCGGCGTGCGTTTGACGACATGATGAGCCACTACGCCGAGGAGTGCGACGGCACGGATCGGACGTTTGGTGTGGTGCTGTACGACGTCGACAAGTTCAAGCACTTCAACGACACCTACGGACACCCGGCTGGCGATGCAGTGCTGTGTGGCGTCGCCCAGGCGCTAGAGGCAGCATTCGATTCGGGCGATTTCGTCGCTCGCTTCGGCGGCGAAGAATTCGCCGTGCTGCTGCCCGACTGCACTCTAAGTGAGACCTTGGAGAAAGCCGATCGCGCGCGGCGGGCGATCGAAGACTCCGCTTTCCAGCATGAGGAGCAGACCTTCAAGGTCACCGCTAGTGGTGGGGTTTCACTCTACGCCAGCGGTAGCGACATCGCAGCGATTATCAAGCAGGCGGACAATGCTCTGTACGAAGCAAAACACGCCGGCAGAAACTGCGTGCGTGCTGACGAGCCGGCGGAAGAGAGCGTTGGCGTTGCTTCCTGACGCCGAGACGACGCGTTTCGTAAAGCGCAACGCTCCAAAAGTGACCCCGGCTGGATTCGAACCAGCAACCTTCGGCTTCGGAGGCCGACGCTCTATCCAGTTGAGCTACGGGGCCGGCAGCGTGCTGTTGACAGTCCGGAAAGATTATCTCATTGCGAGGCGAATCGCAACGGTCAGCGGCTAGTGCATCAGCTTGTTCGCCAATCTTCGAGATGCACTTCGACTTTCCGCCAGCCGCGGAAGGTGTTGATCACCGGCTTGAATGCGATCGATATCGGCCCGCTGATCTCGGCAAATTCGGTCTCTCGGTCGCCGGCCCCGAACGCAACCGCGCGAAGTTTCACGCCATGTTGTTCGAGCTCCAGGGATAGATGCCGACCGGTGGCGCCCATTCGCCGCGGGGGCGATGCGAGCCGCACTTCTGACGTGCATAAGAGTGGCCGCTGGTTGCCCTGCCCGAAGGGGGCCAGTTGCTCAATTTGCGAAACGGTTTGATGAGTGAGTGACGCCAACGGTGTTTCTGCATCGATCAACAGTTCTGCGGCGCCCGCCATCAACGCTTGCTGTTTGGCTGCGTAGGCACAGAAGTCGATTCGAAACGCATCGACTTTTGTCTCCTCGATTCGCAAACCAGCCGCCGCTGCGTGGCCACCATGCGTTGCCAAGTGTTCGGTGCAATGAGCGAAGGCTGCCGCTAGATCGAAGCCCGGGACCGATCGACCAGATCCGATGCCAAGCTTCACGCCGAGCTTATCGAG
>JBCDCL010000008.1:0-17788 GCA_039182175.1 Planctomycetota bacterium | reverse complement strand
GGAACTGGCCGAGCTGATCGCCGCCGGCAAACTCAAGAGCTGCACCGAACTGGGCCCACGCACCTTCGACCGCCCCGAAACCAGCCCCTCGATCGACAAGATCACCATCGAGACCCTCACCGGCCACGACTACTAACCCCAACCCCTTCTCCCGATCGCCCTAGATCTTTCCTCTAACCACCGAGCCCTCCCATGAGCTTCCTGCCCAACCCCCGACCGAACGACCCGGTCGCCCTGACCGATGTCCCCAAGCTGCTGCCCAAGCGCCACGGCAAGAAGGTGCACCACTCGACCGTTTACCGGTGGGCGACCAAGGGCGTGCGGGGGCGGGTGCTCGAAAGCCACAAGGTGGGGAATGTCTGCTTCACGACCGTCTCGGCGCTCAACCGGTTTTTTGAACCGGCGAAGGGGCGCGAGGAGGACGAGCAGCGGGCGGCGCTCAAGCACGCGCTCTACGGCGACAAGTGATCTGCCCACGCCGCGCAAGCGCCCAGAAAGAAGGAACCGCCCATTGCTGGGCGGCTCCCGAGGGGTGGTGAGTTAAGCTTCCGCCTTGCTCGCCTGGTAGTCGGCCTCTTCCAGCTCGCGGATCTTCTCGTAGGCCTGCTGGTAGAGCCTTGCCGCCTGCAACAGCTGCGTGCCACTCAGACTGGAGGTCACTTGGTACTCTCCCGCTTTGTCCTTGTAGCTCCGCTGGATGGCCGAGGTCGAGTAGAACGGGCGTCCGTTCTCGGTGTCGTTCTGCCAGATGGCGATCTCGACAAGGCCGTCCTTGAAGCGGGCGACAGGTTCGTTGGTGGTTAGAGTTTGGTTTGTCATGGTCTTTCTCCTTTTCTAGTTAGTTGACGTACGCTTCCGACCGTCCGTGCCGGGGCGTGCCGTGTCCAACGTCTGCCCCCTTGGGGGACCACAAAAGAATTTCAAGCGCAAGCGTCTTGTGAAATTGTTTTTTGGCGTTTGACGCGGTCCGAGACGCGCGGACAGGATAGCGCTACTCAACCTGACTGGAAAGGAAAAAGAGCGACGAAGCCGAGCTCGCCCCAACGACGCCTGAGCACGCATCAACGGACAGTGCCTGCCGATCGGCAACACAGATTGTCAGTGAGACAACGCCCGCTCAACGCAGCCCTCTGCCGCGGAGCCCAAGTGCAACGCGTACCACGGCCGCAGGTCTCCGAGGCGCAAAGCAGTTACCGTTAGAAAGGTCTACTGCGGTCAACCATCTCGCGAGCGGATGGGGCTGAGTTCCAAGTGACACGGAGAAGACTGGCTCAACAAACCGAGGGAGGCGTCAGTGATGGGTGGTTCCCACCTGACTGGCGTGCCGCTTCGTGGGGCATCGAGCACGCGAGCATCAGAAGGATGGCGCCAAAGACGCGGTTCGTCCGCCCGAGAGCCCCGCCGGACGCTGGCGTCCGGCTAGGAGTGGCCGATTTTGTGATACGCTGGCGTGTCCTGAGAGAGAAAGAGCGAGGGAGCCTCATTGGTTTCCTCAGCACGTCTGCTGATCCCCGTTGAGAGCGTTACACCACGTGCGAGCCTCGTCACAAGGGCTTCTTCCCTCTATCTCTCAGAGAATGCCGCGTCGGCGTCACAAAATCGGCCCCCGGTCAACTGCTTGTCAGTTGACCGCCTTCAAGCTTTTCAACCTCGAGCGTAGCTTGGCACTGCGGTGAAAACCACCGCAGCGACTTCGCGAAGAGCCGTCAGCGCGTCGGGCAATGCAACCTCGGCGACTTCTAGAACCCAGTGCACCTGGCATTGCGGACCGTGTGCGCCGTAGGTGGTCACACCGCGGCTGAGGGATCGAAGACCTTTGTCTCGGCATCCTCCGATGCCCTGGATGAACGACTCAACCACCAACTCTTTGCGTCGTCTGGCGTCCAGTCGTTCAGGGAGCCGCCGACTTCGTTGAGACGTTCAGACAACTCATGCACGCTCTGTGGCCGGTCGGCGGGGAATTTCTCCAGGCACTGCATGATGATCGCTTCGAGCTCGGCTGGGACGGTCCGCTCTGCCACGTCGGACAAGCGAGGGGCGGGCGTGGCGGCGTGCTTAAGGCAGATGTCGATCGCGGAATCGCCGCTGAACGGCGGCCGGCCCGCGAGCATCTCGTAGGCGACGACGCCCAGGGAGTAGATGTCCGACCTTTGGTCGAGGTCTTTCGAGCCCTGCGTTGCTTCGGGCGAGAAGTAGAGCGGTGTGCCGGCGATGGCGTCTGCGACCGTAACCGTCGGGGCGTGGCTCGATTCGGCTTCCTTGGCCAGGCCGAAGTCCAAGACTTTGGTGAAGTCGGGAACGCCACCGCGGCCGGTGACCATGATGTTTGCCGGCTTGATGTCGCGGTGGATCAGCCCGGCGTCGTGTGCCTCCGCGAGGGAACCGCACACCTGCTGCAGGACTGAGACGACACGGCCAGTCGGCAACGGGCCGTCTGACTTGATAAGGTCCGCGAGATTGACGCCGTCGAGGTGCTCCATCGCGTAGTAGAAGACGCCGCTGCCGGTGCGGCCGTAGTCATAAATCTGGATCGTGTTCGGGTGGGTCAGTTGGCTTGATAGCTGAACCTCGCGTTCGAAGCGGGCCAAGGAGACCGCGTCGCATCGGTCCGCCCGCAGGAGCTTGACCGCCGTGGGACGCACCAGCAGCGCGTGGTGAGCACGGTAGACCTCGCCCATACCGCCCTCGCCGATCTTCTTGTCGAGCCGGTACTGCCCGAGTTGAAGCGCTTCGTCGAACTGCCTTCTCAATCCCTCGATCGCGATCGTTGCGGACAGACTGTACGCGGCGAGAAGCGAGAGCAGGCCTCCCGCTCCGAGGATCCAATACGGGGGCGCCGCCGGGGCAAACGGCGAACCTGGCGCCGGGGCGACCGTCATGTTCCACGTGTGGTTGGCGAAATGGACCTCCCGCTCGGTGACTTGCCAGCCCGACCGATGGACTCCGTCGGCGTCGCCCGGGAAGTTCTTGTGCACAAGATGGCGATCACCTTTGGGGTCGATGTCGGTGAGGACGAGCTGGAGTTCATCGAGTCGCTTGCGTCCGAGTGTATTCTCGACGAGTGGCCGGATGCGGAGGATGACCAACGCGACGCCATCACAGGGGTCGTCGGGGAGCGTGTCTTCGTACCGTACGGAAGCGAAAGCAATGACCGAGAGAACGTCGTCCGGGTCCTCGATTAGTGACAGCGGCGGTGTCACGACGGGATCGACCGATTCGCCCGCCCGCTCGACGTACTCAGCCTGCTCTGGGTGCGAGCAGAGATCGATCCCTATGACAGGCGGCACGAATGGCTCGACGTAGAGGATCGGCATGAAGTAGTCACGCTGCGCGAGGGGCACGTCGTCGCCATCGGCATCAACGCTGCGGACCTCGTAGCCTTGGAAACCTTCGGCCCTCGCCGCTGATTCGAACATGGCTCGTTCAGACGCTGGAACGCGAGGCAAAAACGCCGAGACGTACTGGCTCGGGTGTCGCTTCAAGGCGGGCGTAACGAACCTGCGAAAGTCGTCTCGATTGATGTCACTGGAGGCCGCGAAGAACGGTGGGATTGATCGCAGGTGCTCCAGCGAGAGGTCAAAGCTCGTTTGTAGTTCGGTCGAGACCTGGCTCGCCAGCTGCTCGAACTCTAAGCGATCGGCTCGCTGAGACGCTCCTTGCACCACCTTCAGCACGGCCCACGATGCCGCCAGACCAACAATCGCGACGATGAGGAAAACCAGCAGACGACGGCGACGGACCTTGCCAGGCGTACTGGAGGCCAGATTGATTGCCCTAAGCCAGCGTTTCGATCCCTTCACCGTGCTGTTCATGACTCTTTCGCTCTGCAAGGTGTTGGCTTAGGGGAGTAAACGGAGCGTATTGAAGCGCTGTAGAGCATCAGCCACGCCGGGATCGTCAGGAAGAACCAAAGTCCCGCGGACGGGGACCACTGTGCCGTCGCGACCGCAAGCAGGCAGACACACGGCGACACAAGCGTTTCGCCGAGCACACACCGCCAAGCCATTCGGTCGCAATCCGTGATGGCCTGAACACGGGCGGCCGTCCACACGAGCGTCAGCGACAAGCCGCACAGAACGTGGATGCCGCCAAACACAACGATCGCAGCCGCCTCGTCTGGGTAGGCGTTTAGCAGGGCTGCGGAGAACGGCGTCAGGCTGATGAGGAATAAGAACCCCAGGTTCAGCCAAGCCACGATCGCGGAGCTGCGGACGAAGTGGTCGACGATCCGCCGGTGCTGCATCCAGTAGGCGCCAATCAGCACAAATGTCACCAGGCAAGCAACGAGCTGATCGCCCACCTTCGCCAGGAAAGCCAGCATCCCCTCGTCGGAGAACGAGTGCCCGACCGGCGCTTTCACGTCGAGGATCAGCAGTGTCGCGGCGATGCCGATGACGGCGTCACTGAGACTGATCTTTCGGTCGATGCGTAGCGGGGGCGCTGCGGGCATGCGTTGGGTCTCCGGCGTTCGCTTCAGATCCTTAGCAAATCAGCCCACGCTCGGTTGCGCTCTCGATCGCTTCGGCGGCGAGCTTTGGCTTCAGGCGTCTCAACTCGCCCGCCGCCCAGAGCACGTCTTGAACGAAGTCGTCAGCCAGGGTCCGACTCATGTTCTCGCGGGCGACGGCCCGCAGGCAGGCAACGCTCTCGGCGTGCTTGGGCATCGTGTAAGCCGGGACGATCCAGCCACGCTCGCGGAGCTTGTCGGAAAGGTCGAACGCCGTGTACGGGGCGTCGTCGTTGATCGCCCAGGCGACTAGCGGCAAGGAGCGGTCGTCACCGAGCATGTCAAAGTCGCCCGCTTCGGCGATCCGCTCCCGGATGTAGTCGGCGTTCTGCTTCAGAGCGTGCATCACGGTGGAGTACCCCTCGTGACCCAGCCGCAAGAAGTTGTACGCCTGCGCGAGCACACCCGAAGCGGGACGCGAGAAGTTAAGCGTGAAGGTCTCCATCTCGCCGCCTAGGTAGTTGACGCGGAAGACCAGGTCTTCGGGCACGGCCGCGCGGTTACGCCAGATGACCCAGCCGATCCCTGGGTAGCACAGGCCGTACTTGTGGCCCGAGATGTTGATCGACTGCACGAGCGGTACGCGGAAGTCCCACTCCAAGTCAGGGTAGAGGAACGGGGCTACGAAACCTCCGCTCGCTCCATCAACATGGATCGGCACTTGCCAACTGTTCTGCTCGTTGATCCGCTCAAGCGTGTCGTTGATCGCCTTAACGTCTTCAAACTCGCCGGTGAACGTGCTGCCGACAACGGCGCAGACGCCGATCGTGTTCTCGTCGACCGCTTCGGCGACCTGCTCGGGCGTGACCACGTAGCGGCCCGGCTCCAAAGGCAACAGCTTGGGTTCGACGTCGAAGTAGCGGGCGAACTTCTTCCAGCAGATCTGGACGTTCGTGCCCATGATGATGTTCGGCTTGTCCGTCGGCAGTCCCGCCTCGCGGCGGCGGTTCCGCCAGTTGAACTTCATCGCCAGGCCGGCGAGCATCATCGCCTCGGACGAGCCGATCGTGGCGGCGCCCATGCCGCCCCCGTCGGTGGCCGTGTCGGGCGCGTGGAACAGGTGCGCCATCATGTCCACGCAGGTCTTCTGAATCCGCAGCACGTGCGGGTACTCGTCTTCGTCCGCGAGGTTGTAGTGCATCCCCTCGGCGATGAGCTTGTCCGCCTCGGGTTCCATCCAAGTGGTGCAGAACGTCGCGAGGTTCTGAGCCGGCTTGCCGTCGAGGGTCACCTCGTCGTGCAGCAAGTGGTAAGCGACGTTCGCCGGGTTCGAGGTCTCGGGCAGCCGATCGCTCGGCACGGGCTCGGTCATGAACCGGTTGCCGTAACTCCCGGCGAGCCGCGCGGCTTGCCCGTTTTGCGTGTGCTTGTCGGTGGTGGCTGGCATCGTCCGGTTCCCTTTGGCATTGGAGTTGTAGCGAAAAGCCCACGCCCCTCCGCGTTTGAGAGGCGTGGGCGGTAGTCGGTATCAAGGTCAGCTCAGGACAGCTTCCTTCGTCAACTCGCCCGCCCGCTTGAGCTTGGCGACCCGTTGGTCGTAGTCGGCCTGCACTTCGCCGATGTACTGCTGGTACTGCTTCTTAAGGTCGCCTGCGGCCTTCGACGCCTGATCCTTCAATGCCTGGACCTTCGCGTTCGCCTCGGCCATTAGGGCGTCGGCTTTGTCGGTGGCCTGTTGAGCTACGCTTTCGAGCTTGGCGGAGGCGGCGTCGAGATTCTTGACCACAAAGTCCTTGGAGTCTTCGACCGTATTGCGTAGCTCGTCGCGCAGCCGATCGACATCGGCTCGAAGCGATTCGGCTTCGCGGTCGATCTGTTCGTCCACCACCGCCGCGCGATTGCGTCGCAGCAGCGTGCCGCCAACCGAGTCCATACGGGCGTCGAGCGGCGCGACCCAACCTTCGGCGATGTGGGCGACGATCGCGGTCTTGCCGGGGGTCAACTCCGTGGCGACATCGCCGACGAACTCGGCGTCAACGCCCGCTTCTCGCAGGTCGTTCAGCGAGCCGAGCAACGACCCGCCCGCAGCGCCGGCGGCCAGTCCGACCGGGCCGGCGAGCGCACCCACCAGACCGCCCGCAGCGAGCCCAACCGCCGTGCCGAGCGGGCCGTCGTCGGCGCCATCGACGATCGAAACTGTGTCGCTCTGATCACGGGCGACCACGGCGAAGGCGTAGAGCGCCAGGCTCCCCTCGTCGTGCAGCTCCTTCAGGGCCGTGACGCCCTCGTAGGCCTGCTTCTCCGAATCGAATACCGCGACGATCAACTTGTCCATTTCGAGCATCCTCTGAGTACGGGTCGCCGCGGGGAGGCGAGATGGTTCCACCGCGGGTTGGGCTGTCGACAGCCTGTTACAATGCGTCTGGCTGCCATCCGGTTACATCGAAGAGGGCAGTCGCGGCCCCTGGATTTCGCGCTCTTGGAAAAAAACCGAAATCTCTCTCAAGGCGCGAAACCGCCCGCTTCCGCTGATGACCAACGCCCCGACCTCCCAGAGCCTGCTGCGGCGTGTCCAAACGGGCGCGGGCGAAGAGTCGTGGCACGAGTTCGTCACGTTCTACGACCAGCTCATCCAGGGATGGCTACGGAGGCAGGGCGTGAAGGCCAACGACGCCGAGGATGTACGCCAGGAGGTGCTGGCCGTCGTGCTCAAGGAGATCGGCCGATTCGAGCACAATGGACGGACCGGCGCGTTCCGCAATTGGCTGCGAACGGTCACCGCCAACCGGCTGCGAGATTTCTGGCGGGCGCGCAAACGTCAGAAGACCGCCGGCGAGGCCGACCTCGAAGAGCTTGCCCGGCAGCTCGACGACGCCACCAGCGACCTGAGCCGCATCTGGAACCACGAGCACGACCGTAAGATGCTGGAGTGCCTGATGCTGCGGGTGTCGAAGCAGTTCGCGCCCAAGAGCATGCAGGCCTTCCGGCAAGTCGTCATCGAGCAGCGGCCGATCGACGACGTCTCGGACGAGCTCGAACTGACCATCAACGCGATCCGTGTGGCCCAGTCACGGATCCTTCGGGCCCTGCGCAAGGAAGGCGCGGGACTGCTTGATTAGGGTGCGCCTGAGGCAGAACCATCGGCAAACGAAGCGCACTCCTCGGCGATCCTCCGGAACGCCTTCTCGAACTCTTCCGCAACGAGACCGAGCGCTTGGTCCGATAGGAGAGTACGCTTATCGTCCGCAGCCACTGCCCTCGCACATTCTTCGCAGAAGCGAGTCCACCGGTCCTGCAAGGCTCGCCACTCGTCCCGCGCCGATGCTGGGGCGGTCCTCATCCGCTTGTTGAGATCGTCGTAGTGCTGTTGGGCCCGATGCAGAGCTTCGTCGATTCCTGTTGAGTTGGTGGCCATCTGGGTGTCTCCCTTCGCTGCTCGGAGTTGTCGACGCGAAAGGTGTCCGCGTCGTCGCACCAAGTAAAGGGAAGACGTTGCATCCTAGATTTCTTGGATCTTCACGATTGAGCGAGATCGTCGCGAGTTAACGAAACTGGCGAGGAGAAAGCCACGCTGATAAGCTGTTGCAAGCAGGAAGGTTACGCTCTTGTCAGTGAATTCTACGCCAACCCCGTCTCAGTCAGAACTCGCCGACTTCGTTGCCGGTCGGCTCTCGGAGTCGGCATGCGCTCGCATCGAGCGTTATCTCGCCGAGAACGATACGGCCAGCAACCTGCTGCGCGACGTCGAGATCGACGACCCGCTTTGCGACCGCCTGCGAAGTCTCAGCACGGACGGTTCGTCCATTGGGGTTGGTTCCGTAAGTGATCGCCAAGCAGAGGTCGGCGGGTCGGTCGGCAAGTACCAGCTCCGCCGCTTGATCGGCCGCGGCGGGATGGGAGACGTCTACGAAGCGCTCGACCCCGTGCTCGATCGGACGGTGGCGGTGAAGCTGCTCCGCGAGGCGCCCGAGGACACGGAGTCCTACCAACGCCTGATCGCCGAGGCTCGGTCACAAGCCGCGCTGAACGACCCCAACATCATCACCGTCTACGAGGCGGGGACCAATGGCGCGTCGGGCTTCATCGCCATGGAGTTGGCCGATAGCGGAAGCCTCGCCGACCGCGTCGAGCGCGAAGGCCGACTGCCGTGGCGTGAGGCTTTCCAGTTCGCGGCGGAGGCGTGCAGCGGGCTGACCGCCGCCCACGCAGCGGGCCTCATTCACCGGGACATCAAACCGGCCAACTTGTTGACCACCGGCTCGGGCGTGGTGAAGCTCGCCGACTTCGGCCTGGCGAAGCCGTCCGCGAGGACACACACCGCGGGGCAACTGGCGGGCACCCCGCACTTCATGAGCCCCGAGCAGTGCAAGTCCGAACCGATCGACGCCCGGTCCGATGTCTACGCCCTGGGGGCGACGCTGTTCGCGTTGCTTACGGGCGAGAAGCCGTTCTCCGACAGCGAATCGCCAATGCAGGTCATGTTCGCGCACTGCGAGCGGCCCGCCCCCGAGCCTAGGGACTGGGACGCGGCGATCCCCGCGAAGGTGTCGGCTGTCGTGAAGCGGGCCATGGCGAAGCGGCCGGATGAACGGTTCGAGTCGGCCGCGGAGTTCTCCGCAGCGCTCTCGGCCGCACTCAACGACGCATCAGTTGACGTTGAGACAGCAGGCTCCTGGTCGATTCTCACCAGGAAGTCGAGCGGCCCCGCCATCGGCGTGCTCCCGTTCCGCAACAACTGCCAGGGAGACGACCAGGACTACTTCGTCGAGGGCGTCACGGACGAGATCGTCACGCAGCTGACAAGGTTCCGTGAACTACGCGTGATCGCCCGCCACTCGGTCTCGGAAGTCTGTGATCAATCGCTCAGCGTCCAGGAGATCGGCGGCAGACTGGGAGCCCGCTACTTGGTCGAAGGCGATATCCGACGCGCGGGCAGCCGCATTCGTGTGACCGCGCGGCTCGTGGACGCCAACGCGGGCGACCACCTATGGGCCGAACGCTACGACCGCGACCTCACCACGGCAGACCTGTTTAACGTCCAGGACGACATCGCCTGTCGCGTCGCCACCGCGGTAGCCGAGCCTTTCGGCATTGTCTTCCAGCACGAGAAGAAGGAGATCGCACGCAGCTCGGCGACAACGATCGAGGCGTACGAGTTCGTCCTGCATTTCTACGACTACTGGCGCAACAACGCCGCCGAGCAGCTGCCAGGATTGCTCAGGCGTGGTGAAGAGCTGGTCGCCGAGGGTTGTCTCTCGGGAGACACGTGGGCTTGCCTTTCGCTGCTGCACGTCGACTCCTACCGTTTCGCTTTCGACCCAGACCTGATGTCGGACGAGTCGCTCCCGCGGGCGCTGGCTTGCGCGGAGAAGGCCGTCGCGCTCGACCCGCAGAGCAGCAACGCCCAACGAGCGCTCGCGACCGCCCTGTTCCACAAGGGCGATCTAGCCGCCTACCGCGACGCGGCGAAGCGATCGATACAGCTCAACCCGAATCACAGCGACGTCGTGATGGACGCAGCGGTTTGTTTCGCATCGCTTGGAGAAACCGACCGGGCGGCGGAACTATACGACAAGGCGATTGACACTTGCCCCTTCCCGCCAGCATGGTACTTCAGCGTGCCAGTCATCTCACACTTCATCGCCGGCCGATTCGACGATTGCTTGGCGGCGATCCACAAGTTCGAGCCGATCAACCTCCCATTCTTCAGCAGCCTGTTCCGGGCCGCCTGTCTAGGCCACACGGGCCGACCCGCAGAAGCGAAGAGCGATGTGGAGCGTCTACACCAGTTGCCAGGCGGTTTCGCGTGGCACTTCGAAGTCCAATTGAAGCTGTGGAACTACTGCCCTCAATTAGTCGAAACGCTGAGTCGTGGAGTCGATGCCATCGGCCTGCTACGCTGACTCCACGTTCGCCATTTGGCACGCTGTGCAGTAGCCTAGAGGCCGGCCGAGGTTGGACCAACCGCTCTCGCGTTAGCGTCCGCTCAACTGCATGCGGTGGCTTTCACCGACCGCACACAGAGAGCGATGTTCGTAAGCGTCAGCCAACCTCCATGGCGACCTTCTCCGCCAGCTGCCGATCCCGCTCGGCATAGACTTGCGTGACGTCCGCCCGCTCGTGCCCACAGATCACCTGGGCCGCCTCCAAGCCGTACTTCTTGCGGATCTCAGTCGCCCCGGTGTGGCGTAGCTGGTTCGGCGTCCAAACCTTAACCCTCGCCTTGTTGCATCCGCGGCGGATGGCCACTCGGTAGCTCTCAACCTTGTACCTCTCAGCCGGCGGACGGGCCGCGTTCCGCTTCCAAGGCTTGTCCTTGAGCTTCTGCTGGCGCCGGCGTGCCCTGGCGACGGACTCCTCGGGCGAGAAGCAAAACTTCTCAGCGTCGCGATCAAGGTACGAAGCAAGCAGCTGCTGAGCCTGCGGCCCGATATAGACCTCTCTCGATTTCTCGTGGTGCTCAGTCTTGTGAGCGTCGGGCGTGTAGACCCAGACCTCGCCGCTGCGATCGATGTCGCAAGGCCGTAAGGCGCAGACCTCTCCCGGCCGCGCACTAGTCAGCCGCTGGAACCTCACCATGTCGGCGATAATCTCTGGCAGGCAAGGCAGCGTCTGCTGGACCCGAGCGTCCTCGACGGGCTGCACGTCAGCCAACTCCCGCGCATCGGTCCGCCCCTTTTTGAGCCCCCCGAGCGCCGCCAGCTGCAACGGCACCTCCGCCGCGCACATCTCTTTCCCTACCGCCCACTTGAACATCCGGATCAGCCGGCTGATCTGCTTGTTGATCACCTTCCGCGACCAGTCGCGCTCAACGATCAGGCTTTCGCGAAAGCTGTCGAGCTGCACGGGACCGAACTCATCGACGGGCTCATCCCCATATTTCTTCCCCAGCAACCCGGTCAATTCAACGATCAGCTCCGCTTCGCGGGTCACCTTGCCGTACTTCACGTAGTACGAACTGGCGTGCCGCCGGTAGACGAAGATCAGCTCGTCGATCGTGACGACACCACCGTCGCGGCGTTTGCGACGCAGAGCAGCCGGGTGGAGCGTCTTGGCGAGCGAATCCTCGGCGGCCTGGGTCGCTTCGACTTTCTCGATCTGGGCCTGGTTCGTCTTCCACTCGGCCAAGAACTCTCGGTACTTCTCGTGGCTCTTGGGGGAGCCGTACTTGCCGAGATAGACCTCGCGGCCGTTGACGTAGACGCAGGCCTGATTGGACGCTTTGTGCCGCCCGTACTTGGGCGGACGCTTCAGAAGGCGGGGCATGGCGGAACCTCGTTTTCGGAGCCAAACCCGTAGTCCGCCACCCAGTACGGGTTTTGACTACGGATTTTCGCTACTAACGAGCCGCTCTGCCAACCGCTGGCAGGTAACCTAAGCGTAGGTTTCAGCAGGACTTAGAGAAAGTGGCGGGGGCCGGATTCGAACCGACGACCTCGAGGTTATGAGCCTCGCGAGCTACCTGGCTGCTCCACCCCGCGACATTGGTGTAGCCCCAAAGAATATCGCACCTACCACGGCCTGGCAAGGCCATCGAAATACTTCGCTTTGCAATCGCCGAAGAGTCGTGCAGACAGCGGGCTAGGGTAGGGCGGTACGCAAGTGGTCGCCTGGCCAGCTTTTCTAGCAGACGTAAGTTGTTTGGCAGCAAACAGTTTGCTTGTCTTGCCACGCAGCAACCGATACCCTTGTTTAGGCTCAGCCGCCGTCGCGGGCCATTGTAAGACGGCCGGCGGGTCGAACACCACGCCTTTTCAGCATTTCTGCCCCAACGCGATGCCAGACGCGGATCACTCATCGTCGTACACGCCGGCCGATCTGGCGGGAGCGGCAGTTATTCCGCCGGTGCCCGCCGTGTCGGCAGAGGCGTCTCGAGAGAGTGGCCCGGCCGAGGGTCGGTCGCCAGATGAAGCGGACGATGGCGTGCTGCTGGCGGTTCATGGTTGGGTCCGCGAGTCGCCGCCCTGGTTGCTCAGTGCGGTGCTGCACTTCACAGCCCTTATCTTGCTTGGCGTTTGGTTGTCGGGCCTGTCGACCGAGCAGCCCTTGGCCCTCGAGGCCCGTTATGCCGAGGAGTTGGGCGAGCAGCTGATCGAGGAAGAGCTGCAGTTGGATGCGGAGCCCGAGTTTGAGCTAGAGACACAGGCGGTGACGCTCGAGACGTTGCCGCCGGTGGACGATCCCCTGTCGACGCCGGCACTGGCAGAAATCTCACCGATTGGCCAGCTACCGACAGCCAAGCAGCCTGCCAAAGCGATTGGCGTGGCGTTGTCGGGCCGCGAGCCCGGCATGCGGCGTGTCTTGCTGGATGCATACGGCGGCACCGCTTCGACAGAAGCGGCCGTCATGGCGGGGCTGCATTGGCTGGCTCGCAATCAACGCAGCAGTGGCGAGTGGAGCCTGAAGGGACCCTATTCCCACGGATCGAATGTCGACAATACCGAAGCGGCCACTGCCATGGCGCTGCTTGCGTTTCAAGGCCGCGGCTTTACTCATCGGGGCGATCCGGCTGAGGAGTTCACCCGCGTCGTGCAGCGTGGTTGGAAGCGTCTACTGCAGAGCCAAAACGACGACGGCCTCTTTTTTCAAGAAGGCCCGGAGCATCACCGCTTCTACACGCATGCCCAGTGCACGATCGCCCTCTGCGAACTCTATGGCATGACGCGTGATGATGAACTACGCGACCCGGCCCAATTGGCGATCGACTACTTGGTCAAGACGCAAGCCAGCCGCGGCGGGTGGCGCTACTCGCCCGGTTCGGGGAGCGACCTGTCGGTGACCGGGTGGGTGGTGATGGCCCTGCAAAGTGCTCGCATGGCGGGGATCGAGGTGCCCAGCATTACGTTTGACAACGTGCGTGCATTTCTTGACGCCGTCGCCCACGATGGCGGCAGCCAGTATGCGTATATGGTGCGTGAAGGCCCCCGTCTACCGATGACGGCCGAGGGGCTGCTCTGCCGGCAGTATCTCGGCTGGCGCCATGACGATCCACGGCTGGAGCGTGGCGTGTCGCTATTGATCGACGAACTGCCCGAGTGGGAGAATGGCCGCAACGTTTACTATTGGTACTACGCGACCCAGGTCTGCCACCACATGGAAGGGGATGCCTGGCGGCAATGGAACAACGTCATGCGGCAGGTTCTCCCCGAGAACCAAGTGAAGCGTGGCCGCGAGCGTGGCAGTTGGAATCCCCGCGGCGACCGCCACGGCAACACCGCCGGCCGGCTGTACGTCACCTGCCTATCGATCTACTCGCTCGAAGTCTACTACCGCCATCTGCCAATCTACCGGCAAGGCCTGCTCCGCGGGGAGCTGTAGGTTGGAGGGAAGCGTCAGCCGTTTGCATTCGCTCTCAAGTACAAGGCTTAGCCAGCTGGCGTTTCATGTCGTGAGCCTCCGATTAGAGGAAGTAGGGGGCAAAGTAACTCGTTTACTCAGGAAGGTCTTGCCTCAACTACTGCGGTCGCTCGGACACCATTACTCGGAGCAAGCCGTTTGGTCGGGCTACGCACTTCGCGCAGAGCTGTCGCCTCTGAGTCGGTGACGCTATCGGATTATTGTCTGCACAGAATCAAGCATTCTTGAGCGGTCATCGCTCGCGCATTCTCCCTCAAGGCACCATATAGCATTGGCATGCTTGAAAATGGGGGCTCAACTCGTCTCCGTCTCGTCAGTTAGTGTGCGACGCACTCGTTCCGACATCGGCAGTTCACGGTTGATTCATTACCGTACGCCTGCAGTAAACGACTCGCGATATCTTTTTACATTCGCGGCCCAAACACTGACTGCGAACCGGTTGGCCTCACAGATGGTGTGTCAACGAATTTATTAGTAAGCAACGGTCGCTTGATCTCTTCCAACAGCACCGCTAACCTGCACATGCTCAATCGCTCGGCGAGAATTTTCGATTGGCTCCTGCTAATTTCAGCGTTTTTCAATACCTCAACGATACGAGAACGCCCGTGTGCACTTCCCTTTTTCCATACTCGGCGTTGCTGGGGTCGCTTGTAGCAATGCAGAGCTTTGCAGCAGGATTCCCATTTTCATTCAATGAAGGCATTTTCGACCCGGCCGGACCAGGTTCAACTGTGGTGTACGAAACCTACGGCCAAATTGACCTTCAGCCGGCGAGCGACCTGAATACCCTCCTGCTAGAATTTGTAGAGCACCGTGGCCACACCGGATTTCATTTGAGCGGCCCAATCTATGACAACCGCCCGGCGTCACTTGGATATAGTTCCGGCTTTATTGGTCTGCGATTGGACAATGACCAGATATATGAACTCGATTCTCGCGGTGCAAGCGTCTCTTACACTGGATTTAACATTGCTCAACGTAACTATTCGTCGCCTGACGGCAGCGTAGAGGTTCCGCTGCGAAAAATTCGCCAAGAGCATCCAGACGCGACTACGGGCCAGTTATTCATCCAACTTCGGACAACAACGGAGCAATCGCACGTCCCAGGGAGAGCATTCGGTAGCTTTGAGACGCTGGGATTTGCAGATCTAGTTTTTAGAAAAGAGCCACAGATTGTTTGGCTAAATTTCGATGCGACGCCCATAAGGGTTGCTAGTCCGAAAGCACTGGGAGGAAACGAAGGAATTTTTTTAAAACCGGAGTTTTTTAACCCTTTAGAAGGATTCGCCATCCCGGGTAGCAGGCAGATAAGCAGAGAGTCGGTGCTCAACAACGTCGCTCTCGCGTATGCTGACTACAACATCGAGTTCGTTAGCGAGCGTCCGACCGACGGTGACTATTCGACAGTGCATATTGGCGGTTCTCAAGAAGCTTACGAAGCCGCTGGCGGGTATGTTTTCCACAAAGATATTGCCGGTTTTGCAACACTAGACACCATCGATAATGCTGACAAAAATGACTATGCTTTCGTGTTTTCGGAAAGCCATGCCTCGAAGACTCTGTTTGAATCTAAGGTCAGTAAAACTATTGTGCACGAAGTAGGGCACCTACTGGGCCTTTACCATGTCACCGACCACGATGACATCATGCATCACACAACCGAGAATGCATCTTTGACCGAACCTTTCGTGCCAGGAAGACGACAGCTTTATGCCGAAGAACATAACCGCAGAAGTCCACATATCGATTCTAGCCGCTACTACCAAGACGCGGATGCTTGCCTTAGTCGGTCGTTAGGTCGCAAAGATGGGACGGAGGCTTCTGGTCCGTGCTCCAATTTTAGTCACGAGGCATCGAGAACCGGCAAGATCGAATTTGAGTTTGCGGACTATTCGGGGCTGTCTTTCGGGGGCCTAAAAAATGCGGAATTAGGATTACTCCAGCCAGGTGGTGAGTCCATAATCATACCTCTCGGCGATCTGACAGAGGGGGATGTAGTTACTGTAGATTTGGATGGGCTAGACTACTTCGAGGAATTGTTTGTGAGAGGGGAACTAGAGGTTTGGAGAGATGACGCGTGGCAAACGCTGAAGTTGAGTACGGTCTTTGATCAAAGAAAGACTCTACTCAAAGATGACTGGCTATCAGACGAATCGGCATCGTTTTACATGCCGCACTTCGAGAGCGAGTTTACAACACTCCAGGAAATGTATGAAATCGGTCCGAACGGACTTGTATTGACGAATGAAATTTCGCCGTACGAATTGTACCTAAAGCCGATAGCAAGCATACCCGAGCCGTCCACAATTCTTGCAGGAGGGATGGGCCTTATCGTGCTTTCCTCGAGTCGACGGATAGAATCGCTGTCCGAAATTCTCTAGGTCACACCCGTTTGCTAAGAGTTGCCGAGTATGAATGCCGCGGCTTGCTGCCCGGCGGCCATCAACCGTTGTGGACCACTTCTTCGTGGCGGGATTGGCCTGCGTGGCTGACGCCGCCCGGTTCGATGCTCGACTCGACGATATGGCTGGGCTGTAGGTCTTCGAGCTTGGCGCAGCCGAGTTGACGCATTGTGTGTTCGAGTTCGGCCTTGAGAATCGACAGGGCTTTCGTGACGCCTGCTTCGCCGGCGGTGCCGAGGCCGAAGGCGAATGCCCGGCCGATCATTACGGCTTTGGCGCCTAGGGCGAGGGCGATCGCGACGTCGCCACCCGACCGGACGCCGCCGTCCATCAAGACTTCGACGTTGCGAGCGTTCATCTCGGGCGCCACGTCTCGCAAGACGGCGAGCGTCGGCAGCACGCGATCGAGTTGCCGGCCGCCGTGGTTAGAGATCACGATCGCTTTCGCCCCGATGTCGGCCGCTTTGTGGGCATCGTGCAGGTTGAGAATCCCTTTAACGATGATGTCGCCTTGCCAAACGTCGCGGATCCAATCCAAATCGTCCCACGTGACGGCCGCCTGCTGCAGCTGCTTGCCGATGTCGGTATAAGGCATCGTCCGGCCGCCGGGCAACTCGATGTTGGGGAAATCCATCAAGCCGCCGTCGTGGTAGTAGCTGGTCAACCACGAGAGATGCTGCGCCATCTGCGGTGCGAACTTCACCTTGTCGAGCAGGCCGCCGCTGATTGCCTCGGTCGATCCGTTTCGCATGTCGCGGTAACGGAGACCGGCGACGGGCGTGTCGATAGTGAGCACTAGCGCCGAGTAGCCCGCCTGCTTGGCACGCTCGATCCCTTTGGTCGCCACCTCGCGACCCCCCACCAGATAGAGCTGGAACCAACAATCGTGCGGCGACGCAGCCCGCACTTCTTCGAGCCGGGTGCCCGACAGCGTGGAAAGTGCGAAGATGGTGCCCGCTTCGCCGGCGGCCTTTGATGCGAGCGCTTCGCCATTGGGCCACAAGGTTCGTAGGCTGCCGACCGGCCCGCAGATGATCGGCATACTGATCGGGGTGCCCGCGACGGTCGTCGACAGGTCGACCTCATCGTGGCGTATCCCATAGTTGGGCGAGAACCGGGCGTGCTCGAAGGCCGCCTCGTTGTCTCGCATCGTTCGCTCTTCGCCCGCCCCGCCCAGAAAGTAATCGCCAACGACGGGCGGGATCCGCTTCTCGAACTGCCGCTTGAGATCGCTGATCGTAAAGCACTTGTCGAGCCGTGCCGTCCAGCGGCGAATGGTCGCGTCGTGCAGCGGCTTGAGAAGATCAGAAAGGCGACGACTGATGTCCGACTCGTTAGTCATTCGTGATTCGATTTCGCAGCGTGATAAGTTCCGCCCGATTGGCTGGTGACCGGACACCAGTTGCGGGTTAGTCGATAGCGATTCAGTTTACCCTGAATATTGCCCCGGCAGGGGCAGGGGCATGTAGCCAGGGGCGCGAGCCTCTGGTTGTCTGGCTCCGTTTGCAAGTAACGAGGTTAAACAAGCCCCGGCGGGGCGACGGCGAGTTGCGGCTTGGAGCTGCCGTCGCCCCGCTGGGGC